>NZ_JBEUEL010000036.1:0-27916 GCF_041725775.1 Pueribacillus sp. YX66
ATATCGTTTCCTTTTTTGTTTCATAAACCTACCTTAACATATCCTTTCTTGCTGTCTAAAATCTTGGGTCCATTATAAAGCATCGATAAGGATCTGAATGAAAAACTAAACATGAGGTAAAGAAGGATGCCCTTTTGAAAAGGGTTATCCTTCCTTTAATGTGTTGACATTGTTAAAAAAGTGCTTAAAAGTTCAGTCGAAGAATGGTATTCAGCAAGGATATACACAGTTATCGGAGAGTCACAAAGTGAATTGGAAATTTATATATTTTTCCTTTTAGTATGCGGAATACTTTACATACTTAGATCAGTCTGAACAAGAATCAGAAAGGGAATCTTTGCCATCATCTAATAAGATTCTTAGTCATTTATTTTAGGACACCTTATTTAACACTGAATAAATTTTAAAGATTGTTATAGGCATACAACATTGACATTTTAAAATCTGTTGTTAATATAAAATTACAGGGTATGAGTATAAAATAGGGGTGAAATGGCATGTCAAAAGAAGTGAAAATTACAGTTCAGCCACATAAACAACAACTGCTTAACCGTTTAAAACGAATTGAAGGACAAGTGCGGGGGATTCATAAAATGGTGGAAAATGACCGCTATTGTGTAGACATTTTACATCAGATTAGCGCTATTCAATCAGCGATCAACAAAGTCTCTCTTGCATTACTTGAAGATCATACACACCATTGTGTTTCAAATGCGATTAAAGCAAATAATGGAGAAGAAGCGATAAAAGAATTAATGGATGTTATGAAAACGATGATGAAGTAACAATTGCCCAACATTGGGTGTTTTTATTTTATCCATTGACATACATTACATGGGTATAGTAAATTAATATTGAAAACAATAACATTGGAGGTTATATACATGAAAGAAACGATAAAAGTACAAGGAATGTCTTGCAATCATTGTGTTAACTCAGTTGAGGGAAGTGTAGGAAAGCTTGCAGGTGTTTCGTCTGTAAAGGTTAATCTTCAAGCTGGTGAAGTCTCTGTTGAGTTTGACAACAAACAGACGACGTTAGAAAAGATTAAAGAAACCATCGAAGAACAAGGTTATGACATTGCATAAATTAGCTACGAATTAAACAATACATGCTTAAATACATTAGTAAGCAGCGAAAAGATCATGCATTAACGTATGATCTTTCTTTTTAACAAAAATCATACCCCCTACAAGTATGGAGGGAAACAACATGGCGATTGAAGAAAAGACACTACAAATTACCGGAATGACTTGCGCAGCCTGTGCCAATCGGATTGAAAAAGGCCTTTCAAAACTAGACGGTGTTGAAGAGGCAAATGTAAATTTCGCCCTTGAACGGTCAACCGTTATTTATGATCCAGAAAAAACGAGCGTCGATTTGCTAAAGGAAAAGATCGGAAACTTGGGGTATAGCATTATTGAGCAAAAATCTGAATTCGACATTTCAGGTATGACCTGTGCCGCTTGTGCGGCGAAAATTGAACAAAGAATAAATAAATTGGATGGCGTCTCAAATGCAACGGTCAATTTTGCGTTAGAGACGATGTTAGTTGAATATGATGAGCATCAAGTGACTCCTGTTAATATGATTGAAGCTATTGATAGGCTCGGGTACACATTAATTCCTAAGCAAGAGCATAATGAAAAACTTGATCATAAACAGCAGGAGATCATAAAACAAACGAGAAAGTTTATATTTTCGCTTATTTTGACATTACCTTTGTTGTGGACAATGGTTGCCCACTTTAATTTCATGTCGTTCATCTACTTGCCGGACATATTGATGAACCCGTGGGTACAACTCATATTAGCAACGCCGATTCAATTTTATGTAGGTGGGCAATTTTATAAAGGTGCTTATTTATCGTTGAAAAATAAAAGCGCAAATATGGATGTGCTTGTGGCACTTGGAACGAGTGCTGCGTATTTTTACAGCATTTATCTCGGCTTGGAATGGGTTAAAGCTGGTAGCATTGGAATGCCGGAACTTTACTTTGAGGCGTCTGCGGTTATTATTACGCTCATTGTTCTCGGGAAGTTATTTGAAGTCCGTGCAAAAGGAAAAACAAGTCGAGCGATTCAAAAACTCCTCGGGTTGCAAGCAAAAACAGCTCGTATTATAAAAAATGACATTGAAACAGAGGTGCCAATCGAGGAAGTTGTAACTGGGGATACGATTATCGTACGTCCCGGTGAAAAAATACCGGTAGACGGTGAAATTATAGACGGCCATTCAGCGATTGACGAGTCTATGCTGACAGGCGAAAGCATTCCAGTTGATAAAGTGATCGGGGATGCTGTTATTGGGGCGACCATTAATAAAAACGGTGTATTGAAAATTAAAGCAACAAAAGTGGGGAAAGATTCGGCACTTGCGCAAATTGTAAAAGTTGTCGAAGAAGCGCAAGGATCGAAAGCAGATATTCAGCGTTTGGCCGACAAGATATCTGGCATCTTTGTACCGGTTGTTGTGGCGATTGCAATTTGTACTTTACTAATATGGTATTTTATTGTAACACCTGGGGATTTCCGTTCAGCGCTTATTCCAATGATTTCAATCTTGGTTATCGCTTGTCCATGTGCACTCGGTTTGGCAACGCCGACATCGATAATGGCAGGTTCTGGCCGTGCTGCTGAAATGGGTCTTCTATTTAAAGGCGGGGAACATTTAGAAAATACGCAATCAGTTGACACGATTATTTTGGATAAAACGGGAACGGTAACTAAAGGTGAGCCAGCCTTGACGGATGTTTCGATTGCAGAAGGCATGTCGGAAGTGGAAATTCTCCAACTAGTTGCTTCGGCAGAAAATCAATCTGAACACCCGTTAGCGCAAGCAATTGTTAAAGGTGTTAAAGATAAGGGTATAGCACTATTAGAAGTAAATGAATTTCAAGCAATACCGGGCTACGGAATTCGGGCTTTTGTGAGTGACAAAGAAGTATTGGTTGGTACAAGAAGACTCATGGTTGAAAACGATGTGCAAATTGAAGAAGTAGAAATGATTATGAATGCACTTGAGAATGAAGGAAAAACAGCAATGTTGATTGCAGTAAACGGAAAATATGCAGGGATTGTGGCAGTGGCTGATACAGTAAAAGAAACGTCTAAAGAGGCGATTGCTAGAATGCAAAGTCTTGGTCTTGAAGTTATTATGCTTACAGGTGATAATAAGCGTACTGCCGAAGCTGTCGCAAGACAGGTTGGTTTAACAAAAGTAATTGCGGAAGTGTTACCTAAACAAAAGAGTGAGAAAGTCAAAAAACTTCAGGAACAAGGGAAAAAGGTAGCGATGGTTGGTGATGGTATTAATGATGCCCCTGCACTCGCTACAGCTGATATCGGCATGGCAGTAGGAACAGGAACGGATATTGCGATTGAAGCTGCTGATATTACGCTTATGCGCGGGGACTTGAACAGTGTTGCAGACGCAATCGTAATGAGTCGAAAAACAATGCGAAATATTAAACAGAACTTATTCTTTGCATTTTTTTACAATACTGTCGGGATTCCGATTGCCGCACTTGGCTTATTAGCACCTTGGGTAGCAGGTGCAGCCATGGCGTTCAGTTCTGTATCAGTAGTTTTAAATGCATTACGACTTCAAAAAGTTACTCTAACGAAATAAGACAAAGGAGATAGAAAGATGAATAACCACGAACACCATCATTCTACACATCATGAATCTCCACACAACCATGCGAATCACGACCATCATCAAGCTCATGGTCATGGTGGCCATTCTGGTCATCATGACCACCATGCCCATATGGTAGAGGACTTCAAAAAGCGTTTCTACATATCATTAATTTTAGCCATACCTATTTTGATTTTATCACCGATGATTCAAATGTTCCTTGGAGTGGACTGGCGCTTCACTGGTGATATGTACATATTATTTGGCTTGTCATCGATTGTCTTTTTCCATGGAGGCTGGCCGTTTCTTACTGGAGCGAGAGACGAACTAAAAGACAAAACCCCAGGAATGATGACGCTTATTTCATTAGCAATTGTTGTGGCTTATGTTTATAGCTCGGCTGCCGTCTTCGGTTTTGCTGGGGAAGATTTCTTTTGGGAATTAGCAACTTTAATTGTGATTATGCTACTTGGTCATTGGATTGAAATGCGTTCTGTTATGGGTGCTTCAAAAGCCTTGGAAGAACTCGCAAAATTAATGCCATCAGAAGCAAGTGTTATTGATGAGGAAGGAAATGTAACTGTTGTTGATATTACTGAGTTAAAACACGGTGATCGCGTTCTAGTAAGACCTGGGGAAAAAATTCCGGTTGATGGTGAAATTATCGATGGAAAATCAACAATTGATGAATCTATGCTAACGGGTGAATCCGTTCCTGTTGAAAAGAAATCAGGTGATGAAGCGATCGGTGGTTCGGTAAATGGAGAAGGTTCTTTAGTTATCTCTATCGAGAAAACAGGTGAAGAAACTTACCTTTCTCAAGTGATTAAACTTGTGAAAGAAGCGCAGGAATCTAAATCGAAAGCGCAGGATCTTGCAAATCGGGCAGCAAAGTGGTTGTTTTATGGAGCACTTGCAGCAGGTCTAATTACCTTCGGGATTTGGATCGCTCTTGGTTATCCTATTTCTTTCGCAATTGTAAGAATGGTAACGGTCTTAATTATTGCATGTCCACATGCCCTTGGTCTTGCAGCTCCTCTCGTAGTTGCTGTATCCACATCAATTGCAGCTAAAAAGGGCTTATTGATTCGAAATCGAGCTGCATTTGAAAGTGCACGATTTATTGAAGCGGTTGTTTTTGATAAAACAGGTACGTTAACACGAGGCGAATTTGGTGTAACGAATGTTGCAACTGAAGGTTCGTACACAGAAGATGAAATCCTCGCTTTAGCTGCGGCAGTGGAATCTCATTCCGAGCACCCACTTGCACGTGGAATTTTGAAGTCTGCAGAAGAGAAAAAGCTTGCCATTAAACCGGTACAGAACTTTCAATCACTTACTGGGAAAGGGCTTTTTGGACAAGTTGATGGAAAAGAAATTATGGTTGTCAGTCCAGGGTATGTCCGATCTGAAAATTTATCCTTTGATGAAGGACCATTTAATGAATGGTCATCAGAGGGCAAAACCGTTGTCTTTACATTAGTGGATGGCAAGATTGGTGGCATGATTGCACTGGCAGACATTATCCGTGACACCGCAAAAGAAGCGATTAGTAAACTAAAAGAAATAAACGTTAAATCAATTATGCTTACAGGTGACAATGAAAAGGTTGCTCATTATGTAGGAGCAAAGCTAAATATGGATGAAATTTTTGCAGAAGTGCTACCGCATGACAAGTCCGATAAAATAGTAGAAATTCAAACAAAAGAAGGTCTTCGTGTAGCAATGACTGGGGATGGTGTTAATGATGCCCCAGCACTAGCAAAAGCTGACCTTGGGATTGCAGTTGGCGCTGGAACTGACGTTGCCATTGAAACAGCAGACGTTGTCCTAGTTAAAAGTAATCCAATGGACGTGTTAAATATCATCAAGCTGTCAAAGGCTACATATAGAAAAATGGTGCAAAATTTATGGTGGGCAGCCGGCTATAATATAGCTGCAATCCCTCTTGCAGCTGGTGTTCTTTACCCATTAGGCATTGTATTAAGTCCGGCAGTTGGAGCAATACTAATGTCACTAAGCACCGTTATTGTAGCAATTAATGCGAAGATGCTAAAAGTTGATTAAGTTATCATACGTGTTTTATAGCTTTTGAAATCCCCGTACTAAATGAGGAAGACAACCGATGTGGAACAACGAGCATCATTGGGGAAGCTATTTTCCAATGATGATGGGCGCTGGTATTATGATGCTAGTGTTCTGTGGATTGGTGATTTGGTTAGTCATATATGCCATTCGAAGATTATCACCAAACGAAAGACCAAATCATGTTGACAGCGCAGTTGATATATTAAGGCAGCGTTATGCAAAAGGAGAAATTGATGTAGAGGAATATAGAGAGCGTCTTAAGGAACTACAAGATTTATCGAAAAAGATATGATCGTAAACGCATGTGAATAATTGGCATGCGTTTTTTCTCTTTCTTAGGGAGCTAAAACATTCTAAGAGTTTTTAACACTTAAAGTCTTAACAAACCCCTAGAGGGTATACATATTCAATGAAGGCTGTGAATAAATTAAGAGTGGACAAAGGAGTAGGAGTGGGATTATGCCAAGTGCACTAGTTTTTATTATAAGTTTATGTGCAGTACAAGTAATTGCAATCGTACTGTAACTCATTATCGAAATGGATAACGATAATGAATGGTATGTAAATTTCTATGTCGCTTGGAATGTCGGTGGGAATTTTTTGAGTCAACCATGTATTCAGTCATTATCGGATTAATTGTTGGTTTTTTAGCTGGATTGCCAATTGGTTTGCCAGCTGTCATTGATGGAATGCTTTCTGGGTTTATGGGAGGGATGATGGGAGCTATGCTTGGTGAGATGGTGTCCATGCGAAACCTGAGGCAACAACAAAGCTACTCTCCTTATTGTTACCATGATTTTGTTGCTTGTTTTATATATGGTGAATGATATAGTCCGAAGACAATCCAATAAACCTATTTTTTCCTTTTTTAAACACCCGTTTTTATTGCTTATTCTTGTAGCAGCTCTGTTTATTGGTTTAAATTATATTGATGTGTATTAAGGCATCTCAAGCAACGTTAGAAGTCAATATCATAAACTATAAATCATTTCAGTTGAATAGATAATCGATATAAATTCATTCTAGTAGGATGTTTATTTTATGTATTAAATCTGGAAAATCAATAAATGGATTTCGGTTTCCTTGAATTTCAAAAATTGCTTTATTACGGTGTTTTTCATATTCCGTAATGGGAAACTCCATATGCCAACGTTTCAATAAATCAATGTTAATGCTTTTTCGAAATTGTCTCCTTATTCTTCGCGGGTAACGCATTATAAAGTAAAGCACAGCTCGTGCAACTATTCCTTTTCCGTATTTAGGTTCAAATCGGCATGTATCAAACAGACCGCAATGATTAGTATATAATATTGAATGCTCTCCTTTGTGAAATTCATAAAAAGGAAAATTGGAGCGAACAGTGTTACACTCATGTTCACAAGCAAATAGGTGATGTAGATCACCCTTCATCGGTTCTTTTGCTTTAAACCAGGATTGGGGTACAACGTGTTCTGTATTAAATTTATGCTGACGTGAAATGTTAATTACCTGTTTCTCAATCTCTTTATTTAGAAGGCGCGGGCTTTTAAGGAGTTGTCGGTAACTTTCAAATAGCTTTTCAATCGTTTCAAAGTCTTCCTCGATCACCTTTGAAGGATTTCTTTGTTTTCCAGAATAAATACTTTTTAAATGTCCGTTAGGCTGTAAGTCGACCCATGTATAAAGATATTGATCTTTACTGATATAGTAGGGGATCTTATATTTGTGAGTGGTAATAATTAGATCGCGAAACTCTTGAAATAACTGGGTGGGTGCTGACTTATCGGTGGATATATTGCAATAGTAATGTTCAATCCATGAGTTGTCTTGGTTTTCATCGTAATATAATTGTTCATTTGATTTAATTTTAGCTTGATTATTTAAGAGCTCCGATATAAGGACATCACGGTCACATTCATCCATACATTCTAATTCTTCTAAATGAGTTTGAATAAGTTCGTTATGTATTTTACTCATCCTTTCATTGTGCTCTTGGTTGAACCACGAAGGTATCCTGCTATTTTGCCTCTTTAGAAGGCGTTAATACGATTTCTTGCATAATCGTTCCCATTAAATCCTTCCTTGAATATTTTTCTGAACCAGCTTTTTTTATATTTTCTAAAGTATCTCAAAGTACGCATGTAGAAACTATCGAATCAAATGTATTGTCTTGAAAAGGTAATTCTTGAATATCAGCCTCTACAAGTCTAATAGGAAACTTATACTGACTGTTATTAGCTTTATCTTTTGCATGCTTTAACATATTCCGGCTAAAGTCTATGCCAGTTAGGGAACGAATGTACTCAGGATAATATGGTAAATTAGAACCTGTCCCTATGCCTACTTCTAGAACATCACCTAAAATTTGTTTAAGCAAATTAATTCGCCACTGTTTTTTATCATTACATCCATTTTGCTGTAAATTTTTGAGATCCGATTATAGCGACGTTTAATTTTTTCGTTTAGGCTATTTTTCAAAAAATCACCTTCTTTTTAGGGTACTATCAAAAAGTGAGATTACATTGATTATACACTGGTATACTAGTAAGTGTTGCGATTACCCTATGGAGTATAGTTTTTTTAGGTATTTTCTTCTTTCCAATTCCCCTGTTACTAGAAGTGCAAAATCCTGATCCGGAAAAGTAGAGTTCCAACTAACAGTTCAAAGAACTGCTGTGGAGTTTTTAAAGGGAATCAAGTAGAAACCCTTGATTATAATGTCCAGTTACAAGAGTTAAAAAAGGTGGCGCAGTTTCTATGAAAATTAAAAATGAGCTTTAAATTGGAATTGTTTGGAAGATGTAAGATATGAACTTCTATGATACCTCGTTCCATAAAATAAAATAAAATATTAAATGATTTTCCATAATTTCTCCACATCTTTCTGGTAACGTAATAATTGAAAGGAGAGATAAGGAATGGGGATAAAATTAAAAATTACCGCTTTAATGGTTAGTGTATTGATTATCACTGGTTGCAGTAGTAACAATTCGCAGCCTGACGTGGAAATGGGTCAATCAACTATGAATCATGACATGATGAAAGAGCACATGAGTCATGATGAAGTGGTAAGTTTAAACAATTCCACAGGGGAAAATGAATTGAATATCCCTTCCATGCTCGAAAGCGATAATGAAGAAGGAATCGTGTACACTGTTCGAGCACAAAAAGGGAAAACTGAAATATTCGACGGCACTGAATCGATAACCTACGGATACAACGGGTCATTTTTAGGACCGATGCTTCGTTTTGATAAAGGTGATACAGTAAAAATTAGAACGATAAATGAACTGGATGAGGAGACAACCTTTCATTGGCACGGTCTGGAAGTAGCAGGGGATGCGGATGGTGGACCGCATGATACGCTTAAACCGGGAGAAGAAAAGGTGATTGAATTTAAAGTGGAACAAGAAGCGTCAACGTTATGGTTCCATCCCCATCCGGAAGGCAAAACTGCTGAACAGGTATACAATGGACTTGCAGGATTGATTTATATTGAGGATGCTAATTCGAAAAGTCTTGGATTGCCAAATGATTATGGGAAGAATGATATTCCCTTGATTTTTCAAGATAGAACTTTTGATGATAAGAAACAATTGAATTACGACGCTGCAAGGAATGATGATGGTACAATCGGCGATACGTTATTGATTAATGGGACACTGAATCCCAAGTTGACTGTCAATAAAGAGAAAGTACGTCTCCGCTTATTAAATGGATCTAATGCACGGAATTACACCTTTAAGTTGAATACCGGAGATTCTTTTGTCCAAATTGCAACGGATGGCGGCTTCTTGAATGAACCAGTGACACTGAAAGAAATTACACTGACCCCATCCGAACGAGCGGAAATAGTTGTTGATTTTTCACAGCTTAAAACATCAAATGATTTGGCGTTAATAAATGAAGATGGATCGATTCTTTTGCCATTTGAAGTTTCTGATGAAAGCGGAGAGAGTAGGAACATTCCAAGAGAAATGAATAGTTTTTCAGTTACAGAGGAAGAGATGAGCTTACCAGTTACGAAAAAGGTTGAACTCTTTGGCATGATGGACCAGGTAACGATAAATGGAAAGAAATTTGATCCGGAAAGAATTGATTTTACACAACAACAAGGGGTTACTGAAGTATGGGAAATTTATAATAAACCGGACGAAATGGGCGGAATGATTCATCCATTCCACATTCATGGGGCTCAATTTAAAATCCTTTCAAGAAATGGACAAGAGCCACCGGAAAATGAGCGGGGATGGAAAGATAGTATTTCCATACAACCAGATGAGACAGTAAAAATAGCAATACAATTTAAGCATAAGGGCGTGTATATGTTCCACTGTCATATTCTTGAACATGAAGACAACGGTATGATGGGTCAAGTAAAGGTGGAATAAACGTCAATCCAATTATTTTAATCCATTTTCACCATTTAATGAGATTGGTCTATCAAAGTGCTCGGTAAAGATGACTCTAAATCCAACTTCTTCAGTTTTATACGGATACAGGAAAAATAAAGAATCAACCTGAATAGATTATTTAGTATGCGGGAGTTATTGCCCGCATTTTTTGATCTCTAGTAAACAAGAAAAGCAATAATCTTTTTTCAATGTTGGAGTTATTTTGAAATCATATTTATCAAAAATGATACAGTTGTAATTAACATAACTGCTAATACTACAAGATAGAAAAGGATCTGTTTTAAATTGGGGGTAAAACTCTGATTCTCACTACTTTGCTTGAAAGGTCTATCTTCGTTAATTTGTTTCGTAAATAAATCAGCCTGTTGTTTTTCCTCATCAATAACGTCATTATTCGATTCTTTCTGATTTTTTTTCATAGATAAAGAAAAACCTTCATCCAATAATTTCTTCATATCTTGGAAAGCTGTATCAACGTTATCAGAGCGAAATATGACAGCAATTAATTCAGTTTGATTGCGTTCGGCTGCCCCAACTACTGTGTATCGGGCTTTGTGAGTAAATCCATTCTTAACGCCCGTGGCCCCTCCGTATGAAGTGAGTAAACGATTGTGGTTGATGATTTGCGGTTCACCCGTCCATGGAAGGCCTAATTTTTTTGCTTCCTCTTTTTCATGGGACTCAAGCTCACTATTCCATAAATGTTTATCCCATTTATACGTTTTATGTCCCACTATCTTTTTAAAAACTGGATTTTTCATCGCATAACGTGTAATTATAGCCATGTCATAAGCGGTTGTGTAATGTAGGTCATTTGGAAGACCACTGGCATTCACAAAATTCGTGTTTTTTGCTCCAATAGAACGAGCAAAAGAAGTCATTTTTTGAGCAAATTCATTCTCTGTTTGTGAGATATGTTCAGCCACAGCTACTGCACCATCATTGCCTGAATGAAGCATTATGCCGTACAAGAGATCTTTCAAGTGAATCTGATCTCCTTCCTTTAACGTAAGACTTGATCCTTCAGTAGCTACAGCCTGTCGTGAAACGGTAACCACTTCATCCAATTCACTTTCCTCGATGGCTATTATTGCTGTGACAATCTTCGTAATACTTGCAGGGAAGTGTGCCTCATTCTTATTTTTTTCTAATAAAATTTCACCCGTGTCACTATCCATTACAACCCATGCATCTGCGGAAATAACATCCGACCAGTTCAGTTCAGCTTTAGCTAGATTCCCATTAATAAATAAGAGAATAATCACGACGTAGCTGAGTATGACTTTTTTCATGTTTTGCTCCTTTAGAATATTTAATTATTTGCAATCTGACAGTATTATTTTATGATATGAATTTATGGGTAATAACTAGATGACGATTAAAACCGATCCTATTAATGATTTATCAGTACGTGTAACGAGTACCTAGTCAACTATGGGAATAGCCCTCTTTTTACTTGATTACGAAAGAAGTCTGTTATTGATAGGTATCATTTAATCGTGTGATTATATTGTCCATCACTGTTTTCTGCACTTACACTATTTCTGAAGGAGGCTCTTATTTTCATTTATCTTACAAATTGATGGCTAGTTATAGTGAGCACAACGGGTAATAGCCTTAAACTTCATACATTCTTCAAAATTGTTAGATATACTATGTTTGATAACTGTTATGAGGTGAAAGGAATGCAAGAAGTTGTGTGCGAATGCAGACATAGAAATCCTTATGGAACGATATTGTGTGAGTCATGCGGAAAACCGCTAGGCAGCGAGGAAAAATCAAATGAAGTATTAAATATGAGATACGAAGGGACTGCACGGCGATCCCAAACCTATAATAGAACAATTATTGATAAAGTTTGGAACTTTTTTTCTTCGGTTAAAGTCGGCGTGTGGATTATTATTATACTTGTTTTTGCGTCTGCAATGGGAACGTTATTTCCTCAACAAATGTTCATACCTCCTACTGAATCACCTGCGACTTATTATGCTGAACAATATGGGGGTTTAGGAGAACTTTACTACGTTTTAGGTTTTCACAATTTATACAGTGCTTGGTGGTATATTCTTTTGCTTGCGGCACTTGGCACATCAATTATCATTGCAAGCCTGGACCGATTTGTACCATTATACCGCTCGCTCAAAAATCAAAGAGTCACTCGACATGATAGTTTTATGAAAAGGCAACGTATTTTCGGTGTAACAAAAACAGAGAATCCAGATTTTGTCGTTGAGAAAGCGAAAAGCGAGCTTATGAAGAAACGCTACAAAGTAAAAGAAGAAAATGGGAACTTGCTTGCTGAAAAAGACCGTTTTTCAAGATGGGGTGCGTACGTTAACCACACTGGCTTAATTATATTTCTAATCGGTGCAATGCTACGTTTTTTTCCTGGTATGTATGTTGATGAAGTACTTTGGCTTCGTGACGGACAGAAATTGGCAGTTCCCGGGACAAATGGTGAATATTATTTGAAAAGCAACAAATTTTTCTATGAGGTTTATGGAGAAAATGAAGAAGAAAAGAAATTTGAAAATGCAATTAAAAGTACGTCACAGGGTGTCGTCGTAAAAAATTACCAAACAGATGCGACCCTTTATAAACGTAAGGGAGAAACCATTCCAGGCGCGGAACCAAAATTACAAAAAGTGAAAGATTATCCGATCCAGGTGAACAAACCACTTAAAATGGATGGCTATGCCCTATATCAAGTAGATTTTCGACTTAATGAATTAACAACAATGAGCTTCAATCTTGAGAAGAAAAGTAGCGAAGAAAACTTCGGGAATTTCACGGTTGATCTGTTTAAACCGGAAAAAAGTTACAATTTAGGAAACGGATATAAAGTTGAGTTAATGGATTACTTTCCTGACTTTGAGTTTGATAAAAAAGGCGAACCAACGACGAAATCAAAAACACCACGCAATCCAGCTTTTGTATTTAAAATGTTTACACCAGAAACACCTGAAGGGGAAGTAAGTTTTGTAGCTATTCGCCAAAACCTTGAGCCTCTCGGAGAAAACGAATACAAACTTAGCTTCAGTGGAATTGATACGGTGAATTCAACAGCTCTTGTCGTTAGAAAAGACCACACACTTTGGATTGTTGCAATTGGTGGAGCAATCTTCATGATTGGTGTTGTTCAAGGCATGTACTGGCATCATAGGAGAATTTGGATTAGTCAAAAAGACAATGAAATTTGGATCGCTGGCCATACGAACAAGGGATGGTTTGGGATGAAAAAAGAAATGGACATGCTAGCCGAAAGGATTGGCATTCTTAAACCAATTGATCAAGTTGAAGAAAAAAATAAGAGTACAGTGTAAGGAAGGAGTTTATTATGGAACAGTTAAGTAGTAATTTGTTGTTAATTGCTTTTATTCTTTATTTGATTTCGACATTTATCTTTGCTGGATCGATTACTAATAAAAAGTACAGCACGGAAAAACAGCTTGCAAGAAATAAAAAATGGGGGAAAGCTGGAATTACCGTTACAATTATTGGTTTTTTGTTTCAACTCGGGTATTTTATTACGCGTTGGATTGTAAGCGGGCATATTCCAAACAGCAACTTGTTTGAGTTCACGACGTATTTTGGCATGGCGGTTGTGCTCGGCTTCATTATCCTGCATTTCATGTATAAAGTGAACATAGTTGGGGTTGCTGCGATGCCGATTGCCGCACTGATTATTGCCTATGCAAGTGTTTTCCCACGTGATATTCAACCGCTGATTCCCGCACTCCAATCGGAATGGCTGATTATACACGTATCAACTGTTGCAGTTGCACAAGGGGTGCTTGCCATTAGTTTTATTGCGGGACTTGTTTATTTGTTACGCAGTGTTGATCAAACTAAACCAGGAAAGCAAACGTTTTGGCTTGAAGTGATTATGTATTCGCTTGTAAGCGTCGTGGCATTCGTCATTGTTATTTTTTCGTTTCGGGCAGTTGATTATGAAACAACGTTTAAATGGATTGATAAAACAGGCAACGAAGCAAAACTTATTTATAACATCCCTGCATTGATAGGGCCTCATCAAGGAGAAATTATTAGTGGAAATGATTTTGAACCTTTATTCAGCGTTCCCGCTATTATTGCAGCAAGTAAATTAAACTCAGTCATCTGGGCCATTTTCGCAGGCCTCGTTCTCTATTTACTATTGCGTCTCGTTTTCAGGAAACGAATCGCTTCCGTTCTCCAGCCTGTATTTAAAAATGTGAATCTTGAGTTAGTTGACGAAATAAGCTTTCGTGCCGTAGCGATTGGATTTCCCTTATTTGCCCTTGGTGGTCTAATCTTTGCAATGATTTGGGCACAAATCGCATGGACACGGTTTTGGGGATGGGATCCGAAAGAAGTATGGGCATTGATAACATTCTTATTTTATGCCGCCTATTTACATTTACGCCTATCACGAGGGTGGCATGGCACAAAGTCATCTTGGCTTGCAGTCATTGGCTTTGCCATAATTATGTTTAATCTCATCGCTGTCAATTTGGTTATAGCTGGACTTCATTCGTACGCGTAATAAGGTACAAAGAGTTGAGTTATTCAAAGTTTTAGTGGTCGATCACTTGTGGAAGACAGATAGGAACATCCCACTGGCCAAGCAGTTCTTTCGTTATTGGTAAGTGGGGCGTTTTTCTATTCGGATCCTAATAATAGGAGTACCCATAGTCACACTTAATTTATTATCTTGTGGATTAAACCTCATACTAATTTGTAAATTCATTTCTTGATATAGGTCATCTAAAATTAAAAGATTAATAATTATTGCTTAAACTTTTTTCGGGGTATGAAGGCGTAAAAGGTGAGGAAAGGACAATAAAATTGAAAAAAGTTTTGATTGTTCACGATGAAGAAAAAATAGGGAATAAGATTTCACACTTCCTGTCACTATCTGGCTATGAGTGGATAAAAGCTTTTTCCGGGGAAACAATGGACGTGTTAGAAAATAAAGTGGTTGATTTGGTGCTTCTAGACAGTGACAGTATGATGTCAGAAATGGATGGGTGGAATACTTGTCGTGAAATACGAAAATATTACAATACACCAATCATTATCCTGTCAGCAAAAGGAGAGAAATTGGATATAATTAAAGGCTTGAAAATGGGAGCTGATGACTACATCACTAAGCCATTCGATGAGGAAGTATTAGTAGCTAGAATCGAAGCTGTGGTGAGAAGAGGAAATCTTAAACAGACCAATCAAATCAAATTTAATGGATTAATATGGCATAGCCAACAATATGTTTTGACTTACCAAGCTAGAGAAATCCATTTAACACCAAAAGAGTTTGAGATGATTGGTCTTTTCTTAAAGAATCAACAAACAGCATTTAGCCGAAAACAGTTAATTGAAATGATTTGGGGGCTTGATTCGAAAACAGAAGAAAGAACAATAGACTCCCATATTCGTAATATTCGTGATAAATGTCGAAAAGCTGGCTTTCCAATTGATAACCATTTGAAAACCCTTTGGGGAGTAGGGTATAAACTGATCTAATGATAAATCTTACAAACTAATGAGTTACAAGTTTATTGGTTGGGACTTCAATGGGTTCCTGATTTTTATAGAAAAAACTATTTCTCCACTACGCTAATTAAAGCAAAACGAATGCCAAAAAACTGTATGATCCCAATTAAATGCAAGATTAAAAGACAGACTATGTTCAAGAATATACATTAACTTAAGGATAAATATTTGATATTATTTAACAGGTGATAATTCACTTTCTGTTACCCATTTATGATTTCTAACTTCTTCTCCGTAGGTAGTTGGAGTGAAATTAACCATATATACAGTCGTTTTTTCAGCTGAATCGATTTCAGCAGTCGCACCGTCCATACCTTCCATATGATCTGCATTTACTGTAACCTCTGTTCCGGGTTCTAATGGTGCCTCTCCAACACTTTGTAACTCTTCGTGAATAATCCATTTATGATTTTCAACCCTTTCTCCGCCAGTTGTCGGAGTATAGGAAATCGTATAAACGGTTGTATCATACGCACCTACAATCGTTGCTTTAGCGCCCTTCATACCTGCCATGTGATCTGCTTCGATAATTGCCTGACTTCCGGCTTCATAGGTTGGATTTTCCGCTACTTTTAAACCTTCGGGTACTTTACCTGAGCTAGACATGTCCATATTCCCATGGTTCTTGTCTTCCCCCCCAATCTCCATGTCATCCATGTTTTCTGTAATTTCTGTGTTTTCCGTGTTGTCATCATTAGCCTTGGCGCAGGCTGCCAGTACTACGAAAAGGACTACAAATAATACTATTGGCTTCCTTATTTCTTTTTTTAACATGTAAAAAAACCTCCTTTGATCATAGAAAATACACACCAAGAAAAAATGCAGGAAACATCGAGTAAGCTTATTGGATAAAGAAGCATATTACTCTATTTCCCTAATAGAATATATTTTATTCCCAAAAAATCGAGAAGTTGTGCCTTAAGGGTTTCTACAACAACTTCTTTCTTTCAAATAAGCTAAGTAATTACGTAACCTTTGTTTTTATCTGCATCCCATATTGGGAGCTATAATTAGCAAATTTTTGACCATCGTTTATATCGACAAAATAATGCAACGAGCAATACAACTTCGATCAGCCTTTTTAAGATAATCCTTTTTCAGACCATTTCAAATCATTATTTAATGTTTTTATATGGAAAAACAAAATTTCAAAGCAGTTCCATGGATTACACAAAGGACTAGGCTCCTTTTTTAAACATATGATTTAGTAATAAGAGGAAGGGAGAAAACAAATGAGTTTTACCATAATAATTATGCTTGTTTGTTCGGTATTTCTAATATTCATGCTAATTGTAATGCCATTAAAGAGAAAGATATCGCATATGGCCGGAATGATGGCAGCTATGTCAGTGGGGATGACAATAGGATTGCTGGTTGGAACAATTCTTGGGGTCGTTTTCAAGGGAGATCTATTTCTCTCTACGGTATTAGGAATGATGGCTGGTGCAATAGGTGGGGGCATTGCTGGTATTCCCTTCAATTCGTATGCAGTAGTAGATGGTGTTCTGTCCGGAGTCATGGGGGGGATGATGGGAGCAATGCTGGGTGAAATGATTGCTCCCGAACAAAGTGAAGCAATGGTAAAAATTATGTTTGTTCTGTTTGTCTGCAGCCAATTAACAATGTTTTATATTTTAAGTATAGAAACAGAGAAAAAAGTGAAAGGTAAATATTTGAAATTTATACAAAATCCCGCACTTATGGCCATCGGAGTAGTAAGTTTCTTTTATTTATTTAACCAACTACCACCCTTATTTGACTTTAATGGATCCATGACAAAACAGGAAAGCCAAGCTGAGCAACTTAAAAATATAGGGAGCCGGGAAATCTTGATATCCACAATAGAATATTCTTATCAACCTAGTTCATTTAATATCGATTTTGAAGAAACTGTAACCATAAAGCTACTAAATAATGGGGAAGTAGAGCATGATTTGGAAATTGTGGGGTTAAAGGCGGAACTTTTAAACAGTGAAAAGGTACATAAACACCACGATATGCAAGAATCTGTAGTGCATATACATGCTAAGCCTGGAGAGGAAGTAGAACTAACTTTTAAATCTTTACAGAAAGGACGATTCTCATTTTACTGTACTATTCCCGGACATAAAGAAGCAGGAATGATCGGAACAGTTAACATTTTATAATTCAAAATCATTAGCTTTTTTGGGGGGATACAATTGCTTGTTTCAAATGTAACGGTTCGTAAACGATTACTGCTTGTTTTTATCTGTGGATTGGTAATTATGCTTGTAATTGGGCTTCGGTTAGGATACATTCAGTTTATTCTTGGCGATTGGCTGACAGGGAGGGCACTCGAATTATCGAGTCGTGATATTCCTTTTGAAGGAAAACGAGGAGAAATAGTCGATCGGAACGGAGTCCCCCTAGTACAAAACACAAGTGCTCCTTCTGTTTACGTAATTCCAAGGCAAGTCATTGATCCAATCAAAACTGCTGAAAAACTACATTTAATCCTTGAAGGTGATAAGGAAGATATCTATGGTCAAATTACGAAAAACGAATCTATTGTTAAAATTCAACCACTTGGAAGGAAAATTTCGAATGAGAAGGCTAAACAAATCAAGAAATTGAATATTCTCGGAGTATTCATTGGAGAAGATTATAAGCGAGATTATCCATTTGGAAGTAATCTTTCCCATGTGCTTGGGTTTACAGGAATAGATAATCAAGGATTAATGGGTTTGGAACTTTTTTATAATGAACAATTAAGTGGGGAAAAAGGGAGAGTATCCTTCTATTCTGATGCAAAGGGAAATAAAATCCCATCTTTAAGTGATGAATATAAGCCTCCAAAAGACGGATTGAACTTAAAATTAACAATTGATAGCAAAATTC
The DNA here is from genome assembly GCF_041725775.1 of Pueribacillus sp. YX66. NCBI lineage: Bacteria > Bacillati > Bacillota > Bacilli > Caryophanales > Bacillaceae > Pueribacillus > Pueribacillus sp. YX66. Next base: position 18,513 of record NZ_JBEUEL010000036.1, read on the forward strand.
AATCCATTGTGGAAAGAGAATTGGATATTGCCGTTGCAAAATATAATCCTGACGGAGGCCTTGCGATTGCGATGAACCCCAATACAGGAGAGATATTAGCAATGTCTAATCGTCCTGACTTTACTCCTTTAAATTATAACGAATATCCTCCGGAAATTTACAATCGCAATCGTCCGATTTGGAGTCAATATGAACCTGGCTCAACCTTTAAGATTATTACTTTAACTTCCGCTCTCGAAGAAAAAGTTGTGGACTTAGAGAAAGATACCTTTTTTGATCCAGGTTATATCATGGTCGGGGGGCAGAAAATCCGTTCTTGGAAAAAAGGTGGACATGGGCAGCAAACATTTCTAGAAGGGGTAGAAAATTCGAGTAATCCCGGGTTTGTATTGCTGGGGCAACGACTAGGCAAGGAAAAGTTATTTTCCTACATTCATAAGTTTGGATTTGGGAAGAAAACAGGAATTGATCTACAAGGAGAAGGAACAGGCATACTATTTCCATTGGAACGTGTTGGACCTGTAGAGCTTGCTACGACATCTTTTGGTCAAGGTGTGTCAGTCACTCCGATTCAACAAGTGACAGCTGTTTCAGCAGCTATAAATGGTGGTTATCTGTATAAGCCCTATATTGCAAAGGAATGGATCGATCCGCAAACAGAACAAGTTGTAAGTAAAACATCCCCACAAATGAAGCAAAGGGTGATTTCTGAAGAAACATCTAAGCAAGTTCGATATGCATTAGAAAGTGTTGTAGCTAAAGGAACAGGGAAAAATGCATTTGTAGACGGTTATCGTGTGGGTGGAAAAACAGGAACAGCCCAAAAGGTTGAAGGTGGTCGCTATTTAAAAAATAATTATATTGTTTCTTTTATTGGTTTTGCACCTGCTGATGATCCGCAAATTGTTGTTTATGTAGCAATAGATAACCCTAAAAACACCTTGCAATTTGGTGGGGTTGTTGCTGCACCAATTGTTGGTACTATTATTGAAGATAGCTTGAGTGTAATGGAAGTGCCAAAACGTAAAAACCAACTAGAAAAAGAAAAGACTTGGTTAGATGAAGAGTTAATCATTGTTCCAGATTTAATTGGAATGGAGAAAAAAGATATTTTTGATAGTTATTATGATTTAAAAATAGATGCTGCCGGTGAGGGGAGTACGGTTGTTGATCAAGCTCCTGAAGCAGGTGAAAAGGTAAAGGTAGGATCAACCATTCGATTATTATTTGGAAACGAGTAACTTTTAACTTATAAAAGTCAAAAATGAATGGAGTTGTCCCAAAATCGATGAATAATTGACTTTTTAGGGTAACTCTCATTTTTTTCATTTTTTAGCACAAAAGAAATCGCCCTTTACTTTTTTATTAATACGCCAATTATTATTCCTATAGCTACCCCTAGCATCACACACAACATCAGAAACCAAATAGGACATAATAATATCCTAAACAACCGAAATTCGGAAGCATAAATACAGCCGACTATCAAATTAGATACAAAAGAAAGAATACCGAGAAATTAGGCTTTTTTATATTTGAATTTCATTAACGTTGAAATTCAGAATTTACTGACTCTATCCCAACAAATAGAAAATGAATAAATGAGTAACAGCCTGTTTTAGTTATTGTATAATATATAGTTAAAAGATATTTCTGTTCTTTTTTAAAAGTGAATAGGACAAAGTTGTTTCTGAAAGGATTACACAAAAGTTGGAAAGTATATTACTTCAATGGCTACCTGAATCCCGAATTTTAGTAATAATAATCAGTATTAGCCTTAATGTTCTTATCGCAATCTCAGGTGTATTACCGAGCGCCACGATTACCGCAGGAAATATAGTTTTTTTTGGGTTTGAGACTGGACTTCTCGTTTCTATAATTGGAGAAGCTGCAGGTGCTGTGGTCAGTTTTATCATCTACCGTAAAGGTCTTAATAAAATAACCTCTCAAGGAAAAGTAAAGAGCAGGTTTTTAAAAAGGTTAAAAAAAACACAAGGAATTGAAGCTGTTTTTCTTGTGCTTTTTCTACGAGTTTTACCTTTTGTACCATCAGGTGCAGTTACGCTGGCTGCAGCTTTCAGCAAAATGGGTCTGTTGTCTTTTAGCGTAGCTAGCACTTTTGGGAAAATTCCATCATTGTTTATTGAGGCGTATTCTGTAGATCAAGTTCTAAAATTAACATTTGAATGGCAGATAAGTATTGGTTTTTTTTTGGTTTTTACCATCGTTATTTACAAACTTTTGAAAAGTAAATTAGATAGTTAATCTATCAACGGAAGCGGTAAATTAAAGCTGTTATCACTTAGATTTCTTTTTCTTCTTTTTCTTTGGTTTTGTTATATGTTTTGGTACAGTTTCATATGTTTGCTTATTCGACACACGCCGAAACCATATTAAACTTATTGCTAGTAAAATAAGAACAATCGAAATCACTTGCGCCGTTCGAATCGTCTCTGTCAGCATTAAACTATCCGTGCGTAATCTCTCAATAAAGAAACGGCCGATAGAATACCATAATACATAGCCGAGGAACAATTCGCCTGTCTTTAAATTTGCTTTTCTAAGAAAAATTAAAATGAAAAAGCCTGTTAGATTCCACAACGATTCATATAAAAAAGCCGGATGGAAATATTGCCCATTAATGTACATCTGATTAATAATAAAATCGGGTAACATTAAATTTTCAAGAAACTCTCGTGTGACGGGGCCCCCGTGCGCTTCTTGATTCATGAAGTTTCCCCATCTTCCAATTGCTTGTGCCAAGATAAGACTTGGTGCAATAATATCAGCTAACATCCAAAAAGAAAGCTTCATTTTTTTTGCATAAACGATTAACGTTATTGCACCACCGATTAATGCGCCATGTATGGCAATCCCACCCTCCCAAATCTTAATGATGTCATTAGGATTTTGAGAGTAATAATCCCATTGAAAAATGACATAGTATATTCTTGCACTAATGATAGATAACGGAAGGGCCCACATGACAAAATTTAAAATCGTATCCTTTGGTAACTTTCTTCTCTCTGCTTCTTTATTTGCTAGCCACAACCCAATAATTGCACCAGTCATGATAATCACGCCGTACCAATAAACAGTAAAGGGGCCTAGTTCAAGCACTATACGGTTTAATCCATCCGGTTGATCCATCTTTATTCCTCCAATACTCAAGATTCTATACAACCTTTAATATAATAAAAAACTGTGAAGAAATGATGGAGTTATCCCCGTCAATTTAAAATAACTGTAAAGATTTTGTGTTCAAATCTCCATTTTTTCTCCACAATTATAAATTATAATATCCATATTGATTCTAAACGCTTGAATTTAATAAATAATTTAGAATTGTACAATCCCAAAGATTAGAAACTAGGTGAATTATGAAAATTAAACTATTTTTAATTGTTCTATTTACTTTAAACATTTATATTTCCGATATTGTTTTTGCCGAGAGTAACCCTAATATCTTAAGTGAAGCAGCGATTCTTATTGATTCGAAAACTGGAGAGGTCCTGTATGAAAAAAATGCCCATGCAAAAATGTACCCCGCAAGTTTAACTAAGATTGCGACAGCTATTTATGCCCTAGAAAAAGGAGATCTTAATGATGTTGTAACAGTTAGTAAGAACGCGCGACAAGTTGATGGATCTAGGGTTTATTTGGAAGAAGGGGAAAAGGTTCAATTAAGAAAACTCATTCAAGGTTTATTAATAAACTCAGGAAATGACGCTGGTGTAGCAATTGCAGAGCATTTAGATGGATCAATAGAAACTTTCGCAACCAAATTGAACAGCTATTTAAGCAAACTGGGCGTAGAAAATACAAATTTTGAAAATTCACATGGGCTTTTTAATCCTAAACATGTAACGACGGCGGAGGATTTAGCAAAAATAACTCAGTATGCGATGAAAAATGAAGAATTCAGGGAAATATTCGGGACAAAAGAGTTGGAATGGAAAGGGACATCCTGGCAGACAACAATTTATACACATCATAAACTTATGAGAGAAAATCCATATGACGGTGTAACAGGAGGAAAAACAGGCTATATTCCTCAATCTGGGAACACGTTGGTAACGACAGCTAACAGAAATGAATTAAGTTTGATTGCAGTTATTTTGAAAGGTTCAAATCAGCAGATGACATACAAGGATACGGTTGAGTTACTAGACTATGGCTTTAATCACTTTAAAACGTCATATATTCCTAAGGGCACTATGTTTCCAGTTAAGGGTGAGAAATTTTTAACAACAAAAGACTTTTACTATACACAGTCATCTAACGAAAATGTAATAAAAAATGTGAATGAAAATGGCATGCTTGAAATCGTTAATGAAAATCAAGAAATAATAGCTTCTTTACAATTAAAAGATGTTCAGGAAAAGAGTGAAGGCTTGTCAAAAAAACAAGTGGAAACTGAAAGTGGTGGAAGTTTAAAAGGAAATGGGTATTTATTTGGTTTTCTATTGATTACTTTTTCCATTTTAAGTCTTTTTTACATTAGAGCAAAGATTCGCCACAAAAGGAACAAAAAATTCAGACCTAATCATCACGTCGGGCCTGCCAAGTACGGACGAACAATTAGATTCAAGTAAATGAGCCACTAGAAATCGAAGTTTATTAAGATGAAAGCCTTAGATATCTTCTGATATTAAGGACCTTCTGTAGAATATCTGAAGAAATTGTGACCATTTCATTACAGGGTAACGTTTTAATTGCCTTTTAAGAATAAAAAATGAAAAGTACACAGTTTCTTCAAACATTTTGGTTACAATGTGAACTGAACAATAAATGAACCCGAGAAGTAGAAAGGAAGAATGTGAATGAAAAAGATGACAATTATGGTAGGTGTCCTATCAAGTCTTCTGCTGGTAGCAGCCTGCGGTCAAAATACAGAACAAAAAGAAGCAACAACTATTGAAAAAGGTAATGAACAACCGCAAGTCATCCCTTCTGAATCTGATTTTTTAGAGGTGGTTAAAAAAAATAAAATTGACCATATGCATGGTATTGGTTATGCCGGAAATCAACATGCCGTTTTTCTTGCCACTCATGGAGGACTTAGAATTTACTACGAAGGAACTTGGTATAAAACGAATAAGGAAAATAACGACTATATGGGCTTTAGTGCAACGGAGAAAGGCTTTTATTCAAGTGGGCACCCGGGTAATGATTCTACACTCAAAAATCCGATTGGTCTTGTGAAAACAAGCGATTACGGAAAAACATTTACTAAATTAGGTTTTGAAGGTGAATCAGACTTTCACTATATGGCAGCAGGCTACAATCATGGGACAATTTACGTTGTTAATGAGCAGAAAAACTCAAAATTAGGTACAGGAATGTATGTTACAACGGATGAAGGGAAGTCATGGAAACCAAGTAAACTTGGAGGTACAATTCCGAACCAAGTAGGGGGCATGGTGACCCATCCCCAAAAAGAGGGCTGGATTGCATTAAGTTCTCCTGAAGGTGTTTTCTTGTCGACAGATTATGGCAATACGTTTGAACAATACACCGATAAAATTCCTGTTACAGCAATTTATTTTTCGGAAAATGAGCTATTATTTGCTACAAATGACAATGACAACAAGTTATTTGTAAAAAATCTTGATAGTGAAGATATTACAGAAATTAAATTTCCCAAGCTTAATAACGATGACATGATTATGTTCATAGCAGAGAACCCACAAAATGACCAGGAGATTGTAATTGCAACGATGAACAATAATGTTTTGATTACAAAAGATCGTGGAGAAACGTGGGATTCAATCATGAAGGATGGGATTACTCAATAGAGGAGAAAGGGCATGTATGACTTCTTTAATTACATTAGTCAATTTTTATATGGGCCTCTCACGAATCTAGCGAATAATACTCAACATATACCGCTGGCAGCTGCTTTTTTCCTTGGTCTCCTCGGTGCGGCAGCACCTTGTCAATTTACTGGTAACCTTGGAGCTATTACATATTATGGTAATCGTTCTTTTAACAAAGGTATTACTTGGTCCGAAGTTATTTTTTATTTGTTAGGTAAGATTGTTGTATTTTCGGGGCTTGGTTTTGTCGTTTGGTTGCTAGGAAAGGAATTTCAACGTGAACTGACCGCATATTTTCCATTGGTAAGAAAATTGCTTGGACCTATTCTTATTTTAATGGGTATTTATTTATTGGGTTTTTTTAAAATGAAGTGGAACTTGTCGTTAGGAAAAATATCTGAAAAGTATTTTAAAAACGGAAATTTAGGTGCTTTTTTGCTGGGATTTAGCTTTTCACTCGGCTTTTGTCCAACGATGTTCGGTTTGTTTTTCTTTCTATTAATGCCTCTAGTTTTGTCAAGTTCATATGGTATTGTTCTACCTACTATATTTGCAATTGGTACATCTGTTCCGTTTTTAATTGCAATGTTTATCGTTTGGTATTATGGCTTAAACGGAAAATTCATGAAAGGCGGCCGGAAAATCGGTCTATTTATTCAACGATTTGCGGGGTTATTGATGGTTGTTGTTGGCTTTTTTGACTCGATAACTTATTGGGCAGTATAGGACGGGGGTTTTCAAAGTGAAGAAAAAGAAAAATCGGTTAGTGATGCGTACAGTAATTTTGTTAGTAATTGTCGCTGCTGTTGGATATACCATCTATTCAAGTGTATTTAGTGACGGCGGAGTAGTCAATAAAGGTGACGAAGCACCAGATTTTGAAGTAACCACTTTAGACGGGGAAACAGTTCGATTAAGTGATTACCGTGGAAAAGGTGTGTTTTTAAATTTTTGGGCGACATATTGTCCGCCTTGTAAAGAGGAAATGCCATATATGGAAAATCAATATCATATATTTAAAGAAAAAGGAGTAGAAATTCTAGCAATCAATGTTGGAGAGCCAGCCTTAACAGCGCAAAAGTTTGTTGTTCGATATGGATTGACGTTTCCAATTCCACTTGATGAACGTGAAGAAATATATAAAGCATATGGTGTAAAACCGATTCCGACTACTTTTTTGATAGACAAAGACGGTAAAGTAATTGATCGTGTAACGAAAGGATTATCGGAAGAAGAAATTGCGGAAATGATGGCACGTATTCAGCCATAAATTGCTTTATAGCTTTATTTTAAAAATATTAAAGGTGTGATTTTATGGCTGATCTTAACATATTATTGGCGTTTGCAGCAGGAGTGTTGTCTTTTATCTCTCCTTGTACTCTGCCTCTATATCCTGCTTTTATTTCGTATATCACTGGCGTGTCGATTGATGATTTAAAAGAACGAAAGGGCATGATGCAGAAGAGAGCGATTTTACACACTATCTTTTTCCTTATTGGATTTTCGATTATTTTTCTAGTACTTGGATTATCTACTTCTTTGATTGGTTCATTGTTTATAAAATACAGCGATCTCATTCGTCAAATTGGCGCGATTCTAATCGTATTTTTAGGGCTTGTAGTGATCGGGGCATTACAACCGAAGTTCATGATGAAAAACAGTACCATTTCATTTAAAAATCGGCCTTCAGGTTATCTTGGTACTAGTTTAATCGGTATGGGATTTGCGGCAGGATGGACGCCCTGTATGGGTCCAATATTGGCTGCAGTTATTGCACTTGGAGTTACGAATCCTGGATCAGGGTTGCTTTATATGATGGTCTATACATTAGGATTTGCAGTTCCATTTTTTGCCATGGCTTTCTTTATCGGAAAAATGAACTTTATAAAGAAGTATAACCAAATAATTGTTAAGTTTGGCGGCTATACGATGATATTTATGGGTATATTTCTCTTTTTCGGATGGATGACAAAGTTTACATCATTTTTAGTTAATCGTGTTTTCGGAGGATTTACGGGTTTTTAATCTGTGGTAGATGTGGTAATCAAATGTAATATAATAACAATTAATTTGGAAAGCCTGTTTACTTTGGTAACTAGGCTTTCCTTGTTTTTCGAAACCTTTTTAATTAGGCAGCCATTTTACGGCATGCTTCTGCACAACGAAAACATGCCTCAGCGCACTTTTGACAGTGTTCATGATCATGCTTTTTGCATTCATTTCCGCAAGCTTCACAGATATCTGCGCACAACTCACAAATTTGTTTCGCAAATGGGCTGTTTGTCTGCATCGCTTTCACCGCAAATGCACAAATATCTGCACATTCCCGATCTAAACGAATACATTCAGCCATCATTTTTACATCGGATTCATGTAAACAAGCATCAAAACAGTGATTACATGCTTCCATACACTCGAGACATGCTTTAATACAATCTTCATAATTTGTTTGCACAAAAACAACTCCTTTCGCTTATTTTTACCATTCCCCAAAGTTGAAATAATAAAACGGAGTTGTTAACTCAATAAAAGTTCAAATATTTATGCATAATGGCTCCATACTTGTCAGTTACTTTGACAGTATTTGATTTTAGTTGTAATTTGGTGTGATTTACTATGTGAATGCAAAATGGAGATGAATCTCGGTACTTTTGGAATTTTAATTTAAAAATCCTAAAACAAGCGTGGATGCCCGGCATTTTTCAAGGTTGTGTTGTTTTGGTCCGTTATTGGTCAGATGCATAATTTTCCGATTACCCTAAATATTTCTGGATTTAAAGAAAAAGAGGGTCCATGAATTAAAAAATCAAGTCAGAAAATTATTACGTAAAATAATAATTTGACGAAATTATCATTAAGATTTAAATTGATTATAGGTGATGATATATAACTAAAAGAAAAACACAACATTATTATGAAAAAGTTGAAGAAAAGGTTTTAGAGTTACCTTGGTATGTCGGTGAATACATTGATAAAAGGCGAAGGAAATTATCTGTAAAAACTCTTTTAAACTATTGCCATGACTATATAATTTTTTTTGATTGGATTTTAGCGGAAGGATTCTTTAAAGGGAAACGTACCAATATACCAATTCATATACTTGAGAATTTAACTGTACAACAAATCGAGGACTTTTTATCCTTCTTGGAATTTAAACTTGGCAACTCAAAGCAAACAATTAATCGAAAATTGTCCGCACTGAAGTCGTTATTTCATTACTTACAAAATATTGCTGAAACATCGGAACTGCAACCTTATTTAGTAAGAAATGTGATGGCTAAAATTGAGTTAAACACTCTTAAAGAGGATCAAGAAACTATTGCAAATCGAATTGAAGGTAAAATACTACGTGGAGATGAATATGAACTATTTCTTCATTTCGTAGCCAATGAATACGGGAAAAAATATAAGGACAACAAAAGGATTTATAATTTCCATAAAAAGAATCGGGAAAGAGATACTGCAATTATTTCGTTAATTCTAGGTTCTGGTCTAAGATTATCTGAAGTAAAGTGGACCCCATCGTCAAGACAACTTTTTTATAAATTTAAGGTGCATTGAGTTTTGCTCCTTCCTATCTTGCCA
>NZ_JBEUEL010000037.1:0-27787 GCF_041725775.1 Pueribacillus sp. YX66
GATTTGCCGCCGACTTCCTTCAGGCTCCACCTCACGGTGGACACCCTTGTCTTAAGCTAATCGCTACTACTGCCTTCACGATTCAGGACTTTAACCTTATAGAATATGTGCATGCCTCGCACACTAAAAAAACGCTTCATCCAAAAGGATAAGCGTTTTAATCGATTATTTCTTATTCTTATTTTTTTGTTCGCTCAATACGAATCACCCGATCACTCACGTCATTAGCAAATGAATAGAGATGAGTCGAAAATAAAACGGTTTTATTCTCTACTTTTAATTGTCTTAACAATCGTTGTAAATTCATTAACCATTCATCGTCAAGCCCATTTGTAGGCTCATCTAAAAGAATAAGTGAGGAGCCGCTAAATAAAACTTGCGCAAGCAACAACCGTTGGCCCATCCCTTTCGACAATGTCGAAACGTAGTCATGTTGTTTCTCTGTAAGTCCGACTTTGTCAATTGCAGCAAGCACATCTGATTTAGAAACGTGACGAAGCCGTGCATAAAACATTAAAAACTCCATCACCGTCAACGGTTGGCGAAATTGAAAGTGATCAGGCATGTAACTAACGTACTGTGCATATTGTCTGCGATTAGCTTTTCTAGTTAAGCCGTTTACCGTTATCGTACCAGACGTAGGAGAAACGATTCCGCTAATCATTTTAATAATCGTGCTTTTCCCCGCACCATTTGGACCGTATAACCCGATGAGCTCGCCTTTTTGCGCCGTAAGTTGAAATTCATGAACGACCGTCGTTTTCTTATATCGCTTCGTTACATTATGAACGTGCAACAACGGTTTATGTCCCACGATAACGACTCCTCTCTGTTCCTATGACAGCAATAACAATGGATGCAATTATCCACAATAGAGCGAGACCGATAAAGTACAAGTTACTTAGTGGCTGCTGTATCCATGAGACCCAATCAACATACTGCGGTCCAAATACATTACCTCCGCCCATTTTAACCGTAAAAAAAAGTCTCGTAAATTCCATCGGATTTAACAACGTTGCAATTTGCAGCGCTTGAAGCGAAGTTTTAAATGGCAGTGAGTGAAGCATTGACATTAAGAGCACTGGCCATGCCAAAACAAACAACACCCAAACACCGATACTTATCGTTAATGCTTGCCACCTGCTCGCCGATAATACCCCGATTAACACGGAAAGTGTTAAAAACAAAATGACTAAACAGATGGCATACAAATATAATAGAACAACCGCTTCAAACGATAACGAATGTTCAAAAAAAGAAATGACGAGACCGGCTAAACTGAATGCACCTGTCACAATCGTAACGAGTACGATGAGCATGCCGAAGAACTTCCCAACGATCCATTCAACGGTTGAAATCGGATACGTTAATAACAACTGCCAACTTCCATCTTCTTTTTCCATCGTTAATGAAAATGCTCCCATCACTAACGTCATAAGCGGTAAGAAGTAAGCAATTAAATTCATAATCGTCCCTGTTGCTTTAGAGTATTGCCCGATTCCGACCGCATCTCCAGATAAGTATAAAATCGCTGTCGTAAACACGGCAAAAAAGATGACGAATGCATACGTCCAAGCACTGCGAAAATGAATATTCAATTCTCGTCTAACTGTCGCCCAACTTACCATGTGCCATGCCCCTATTCTTCATGTTCATGGTCTGCTTCTTCTTCGTCATGTCCATCATGATCATCACCATGATCATGATCATGACCATGTTCTTCTTTCATCTCTTCCATAAGCTCCATATTGCGTTCCCAACTATGTTTTTCAAGCTCTGCATACGAAAGTAGTTTTCCTTTTCCTTCCTCTTCAATAAATGTTTCCGCGTCTTCTTTTGACTTAAAAGAATACACACCGTAAGCCATTGGTGTTCGAAAATCTTTATCAAATACGAACGTTGCGTTTTCAATTTGCAGCCATTCTTCTGAATCATAATCTCTCACGTAGCGAACATTAACGTCATCTAACCCATTTTCATCAACCCATTCAAAAAGACAACCGATATCATCAAATTTTAAAGCTTGACCATCATCCAATACTAACTGCGCTGCATTATGATCATTAGGAACGAGCATATTACAGACGTCACAACGATCCGTACCCTCATTGATTTCCTCTGGTGCGAATACTTCTTCCTTCCCGCCACAAGCAACAAGTGCGACCACCATAAAAGCGGTGAACAACACCATAACTATTTTCTTCATGTTTTCCTTCCTCCTACGTAAATGATTAATGAACTCATCAATATAGCCAAACTGTACACTATGACATCAACGGTTTTGCGCTCAGAATGAATGACTTTTGGCAGTTTCGAAGCCTCCATTAGCGGTGCTTCATCAGATAACGTTTTGTCACGATCGGTATCCAATACAAACTGCAAGAAAAACAAGCCTGGTGAATCAGCAAAAATTTGGTAAGCCGGTTTATTCGCAATAAGTGAAGAAAAGAGCAAATCAGCATCATAAGGAATTGCACTGATTTTCTCTCCCGTTACGTCAAGACCGTAATGGTCATCCCAATAATTGTGCATTACATGATTGTCTTTACTGTCCTTTGCACGAGCAGAAATTTGATTATTCATAAAGTCGTTTTGTGAAATGGCATTCCTTTCTGAACGAAGAACGTCTAGACCGATATAGTTAGCAAAAACTTGATTCCCTTCGATGCGATTGTTAGTAGAAGATTCGATAAACAGACCAATCAAGTTCTCTTCAAGCACGTTATTCTTTACCGTGGCATCATGGACGTCATACAACATCAATCCTTGCGAATGCACGTGAAAACTTTGTTTACGAAATCGATTGTTTTCTAAGTGTGTTCCAATCGTTCCCATCACCATTGCGCCAGTAATGTTTTGTTCTGAAAGATTGTCGATTACATTCGTTCGTTTTGTAAACATGAAATGAAATCCGTAGCGAGAGTGAGCTACGTGCGAATTTCGAATCGTATTGTCTTCACTTTGTTCAACATAAATGCCGTCTTGAGCATATTGAATCGTGATATCTTCAATAAGATTCGCATGAGATTGAAACAAATCGATACCGTTTCCTTCTCTCGTCAACATACTGCCTGTAAACTCACTGTCTCGGAATGCACCTTCAATCGTAATCTTACGTAGCACATTTTCATTCGCTTTGTCTAAAACAATTCCCATGCCACTTGTAGACAACACCACATCAGAAACGACATTGTCATCTCCTTTGATTAACACGGCAGGTAATTCAAGCTGGTCATGATCATGTTCAATCGTCAATCCGTGAACTTGAACGTGATCGCTATCGATAAGAAGCGTATACTTACCCTCTTTATTCAACAGCGTCACGTCTCCATTTCCTTGAAGAGTGATCGGCTTTCGAATCGTAAACGGTCCTTCATACTCCCCTGAAGGAATTGAAATGACATCTCCTTTCTCTGCCCGATTAATTTCTGATTGCAAATCAAAAGCAAACGTTTCTTTTTCTGTTAAAAACAGCAATAGAACAGTTGTACAAACAATCGCACAAACATGAATGCTCTTCATCTTAAACCTCTTTCCACCAGCTTTCTTATACCGTAACAATCAATTGTGAGATCATAATGAAATCCTTGCGAACAAAAATTGAATAAATACACATTTGACTACTACTTTCAGACGATGAAAATATAAAAACAAATGCTAAAATGAAAATAAATCAAAAATGAGTAAGGGGACTAGGCATGGAAGGATTGTATTTAGGTTTAGGGACAATCGGACTCGCGTTTTTCGTGCTTGGCGGCATTTTTTTAATTTACGGATTAAGACGAACTCGCCCGATACGAAATTGGGAAAAAACGTCGGGAACAATCATTCAAAAAGAAAAAAACCTCGTCATTACACTAGGTAAAATTTTGCGAAATGAAAGTTTTTCTCAAGATATACCTGATCGTTATCCAACCGTTGAATATGAAGTAAACGGGCAAACATATACAAATACATCTAAAATTAGTCAACAGCCTGGTTTAAAACCAGGAAGAATAGTTGAGGTTCTTTACAATTCGAATCATCCTGAACAAGCCGTTATTAACACATTTGTCCAAAGAGGCTCACTTTTTACACTATTAGGTTCGATTTTTCTTACTCTTGCTTGTATTTTTTTGACTATGATTCTCATTGTCTATTTTTTGTATTAAAAAGTAATCAAAAAAAGAGGGACAAATCCACAACCCTCTTACAAAGCTTCATAAGTTTTGAGTGAACGTATTCATACATCGTGTCAGATATCACAGATTAAAGACGAAACCGGTGCACTTAGTAGCGATTTTCCATTCCGCTTTCAAGGCTAGCTGTATCCGCTATCTCATTCTCCATATACCGGCAATTCAACCGTCACCTTCGTGCCTTTTCCAAGCTCAGATTCAATCGATATGTCCCCGTCATGCTTTTTCACAATTTGATTGACGATCGCTAAACCGATGCCTGTACCACCATCATTACGCGTTCTTGCTTTATTTACACGATAAAAACGGTCCATGATGTTCGGAAGATCGTCTTCGGGTATGCCTTCCCCTTCGTCTTTTATTTGCAAAATTGCCTTTTCTTCTTGTTCAAACAAGAGAATCTCAATTTGCTGTCCTTTCGAGCTATATTGATAAGCATTTTGCAATACATTCATCACCACTTGTTCTAACCGATCAGCGTCACCATAAATAATGATCTCCTCATCAAGTTTATGAACGAGAATAATGTCTTTTTCTTTGCATTTCAACTCAAACCGCTCAATAACGTCTAAAATAAGTTGAGCAAATGGCAGGGGACTTGATTCCATCGGGTAAGAGTCCCCTTCCAGTTGTGCTAAATCGAGCAAATCGTTCACTAACCGCTCAAGTCGAGACGTTTCTTTTTGCATGATTGATATGTATTGCTCGTAATCAATTAACCCTTCCGCTACACCCTCGCTAAATCCTTTCATATAGCTGATTGGCGTCCTCAATTCATGAGAAACATTAGCTAAAAATTCCCTACGGTTTTGCTCCACTTGTTGTAGCGAGGACGCCATCGCATTAAACGATGAAGCGAGCTGACCAAACTCATCGTTTTGCGAAATCGACAACCTTTCTGAAAAATTTCCTGAAGCAAAATGTTGCGTAACTCTAGTCATTTGTTTTAATGGCTTCACAATATGATTCGTTATTTTGCGAGCTGCAAACAGCATAATTGTTAATAATGCAAGAGATGACAAAATAAGTGTTGTCCACAATGGACGAAACGGCTCATATACGGCAGACAATGGAGTGTAAAGAAAAATCACTCCGTTTAACTGCTTTTCCTCTATTAATGGAATAACAACAGCTAGAATATCTTGCTTGAACTTTTCATGTTCACGAATCAACACGACATCATCCCCAGCAAGCAGCGTTTGCCGTTCCTCAAACGAAATCAAATGTTCATCCATCTCAATATCAAATGGCAAATTTCCGCTTAACAGCATTGGATTCTCCGTAAAAATAATTTCCCAATCCAAACTTTCATTTGACCATTCAATTTTTTCAAGAAAACGCTCCTTATTTTCATCATAAGTAGAAGCGAGTTCGTGCCCGTGAGAAGAAAGTGATTCAATGAGGCGATCAACGTAAAACGTTTGATATAAATACTGAGTCAAACCGACTGCCGACGCAATCGTAACGAATGCAAGTAAAGCAAATGCTAGCAAAATTTTATATTCCATTTTCACGTTTTTCATCAAATCATTCCTCTAACTTATAGCCTACTCCCCATACCGTCTTAATCAATTCGCTCGCTTTACCCAATTTAATCCGCAACGTCTTTATATGCGTATCGACCGTTCTCAGCGTCGCTTTCGAATGTTCCATTCCCCAAACGCGATCATGCAGTTGCTCTCTTGTAAAAACCCGTTCTTTATTTTTTGCCAACAAGAGCAATAAATCGAATTCCTTGCGCGTAAGTGTGATCGGCTTATCATTCACCTTTACCGTTCTTCCATCAATGTCAATGACAAGCTTGCCAATCCGCAACAAAGCAGATTTCACATTTTGATTCGTACGTCTTAGCAATGCTTCTATACGAGCTAACAATTCATTTGGACTAAATGGCTTCACGATATAGTCATCAGCTCCCATTTTTAATCCACTCACACGATCGGCTTCTTCACCTTTTGCAGTTAGCATAATAATCGGTACGTCAGAAAACTTTCTAATTTCCTTACATGCAGTAAACCCATCCATATACGGCATCATGAGATCGAGCAGAATTAAATCAACCTCTTGCTCTTCCAACTTCTGCAAAAGAGCATACCCATTACTAGCGCTTGATACTTGAAATCGCTCTTTACGCAAATATGATGTTACGAGCTCAACCATTTCCTTTTCATCATCAACGACCAGTACATGGTACTGTTTATTCATGTGAACGTCCCCCTAATACGATGCCATATGGACCAGCTTGCAATGCGTATTCTTCAGTCACTGCATACGTCTTCCGATCAACGAGGAGTAGCGTATCACCGTCAAGAGCTGTGACATAAATATGCTGTTCATCCGCTGTAACATAATACGGGTTATCACTAGTTTCTATCTTTTCTTTTACACGAAACGACTCCTTATCAATAATATGCATTTCATTTGAACCATGGCTTAGAACAAACATATCTTCATCCCGTTCATCTGTGTAAAACGCGATTGGCATCGAACCTGCCTTCACTTTTTCGACTAACTTTCCTGTAGATGCATCGTAAATATGGACATACTCATTTAGTTCGCCATAGGAACCGTGACCACCCACCCAAACATTTCGGCCGTTTACGACGATATCGGTAGGGTGCTCAACAACTGGAAAAGTACGAACGACTTCATACGTGAATAAATCAATGACCGAAACCGTTCCGTGATCTCCATTTAACACATATAAAAATGATTCGTCCGCCGAAATCGAATTCGGATAGCTTCCGACTTTTATTCTTTTTATAATCTCTTCTTTATCCATATCAAAGAGCACCGCTTCATTATGCTTCGCATCCGTCAAAACCAACATCTGATGGGCATCATCATAAAAAAGATCCGTGACAGAAGAAACGGGCGAAAGCAGCGTGCGAACTTCTCCGTTATAGAGATCGATTAGAAGCACTTCCGATTCCAATTTCCCTGCGACAGCGAGTTGATGATGATCGATTCTTGCAAGTGATTGAATATTAAACTCGAACACTTCTTCATAAATGATTTTACTTTTTTTTAGATCAACAACCGCAAGCATCGGCTCTTTAATATGTGTAATGAGAACATGATGTTTCTCCAACGGTGGCACCGAAAGCGAAGTATAGTTGCAGCCAGAAACTAATAGTACGATCCCAACGATGAATACGATCCATTTCCTCATACGCTTCTCCCTCATATTCTGTTCTCTTTAGTCTACATAGTTTACTACCTCATTGTGAAGACAATGTGAAAAGTATGCGAACCATTTTTAAACTTAGACTGTCATGAAAGCGATAGTCAGACAAGGCATACAATGGACTGATGACTCGAATAGAAGTTACCTTAAATAAACGACGAGCGAGACAAGCAACACAGTGTGTGAGCATTAGCAAACAATCTAATCCTATCTACATAGTAATATACTCCATTGCAACGATATCAGTAAAAGTTTAGTTGATACAAAAAAATGAACTTGAAAAAAATTTTTCAAGTTCGTCAAACATAAGTGTGCAATCAATGCCTTTTCATAGCGCCTCTTTAACCACCTTTTTATAATACAGGAAAGACAGCATCCCGAAAATGGAATAGAGAGCAGTATATAAAAGCATCACGATTAACATCGGTGTCCATAGCTCACTCCCAAACAAAAACCACCCGGATTGAACAGCAAAATAGCCGTGAAGCAACCCAATCCCAAGAGGGATGCCAAAGTTAAACAATTGTTTACTAAGAAGACCGCGTAAAAGATCGCTTTGCGAATAACCAAGCTTCCTCAAAGTCGTGTAGTTCGGCTTTTCATCCTCACTTTCATCCATCTGTTTGAAGTAAAGGATACAACCGGATGTAATCAAAAAAGTCAACCCTAGAAAGCCTACAATGAACATTCCAAGACCGATGGCTTCCCTCTGATTACGAATCATTTCATAACGCGAGTCATAAGCAGCAATCTCATCATATCCAAGCTTTTTAAACAGATCATTTGCTTTTTCAATATTTGCTTTATCTTTAATGTCGATTCCAATATAAATCGGATCCTTTTGAATATCAGGATTCAAATCTTTCTTTAAGCGGTTAAATACTGAGTCATCAACAATCGCAATTGGAAGTCCACCATTTGTAAAATACCAAGAAAGAATATATTCTTTTCGTAACCCTTTATAATTTTGCGAAACTGTTTCTCCATTTGCCATATTCCATTCGATTTCACCGGATTCTTTAAATGACATAAATTTATGCATTATATCAGAATAGCCGGTAAACACTGTTTCATTTGGAGAAACGTCCACGTCATCAATATCTTCATCACTAACAACAGACATAACCATAAGATTCGGGTCGAACATCATCTCTTCCATATCAATCTCTAAAATGGCTTTAATATTGGCTTCCGCCTGAAGTACGTTTATTTTAGTTTCCTTAAACGCAATTTGATTTTTTGTAAACGTGTTTTTTAACTTTTCCGCATTTTTTTCATCTGTCAAAGTAAAATCAGCTGGAACATTATCTCGGACAGATTTTTCAATAGAATAGTACGAAATATAACTAAGAGACAATAGACCAATTGTTAAAGCTGACATTGTCGTAATGACAGTGAGAAGAAATGCATTCGATTTCATCCGAAACATGATCGAGGAAAGCGACATCACCTCGTTAATGTTCAAATAACCGTTCTTACTTTTTCGAATGAGATGAAAAATAAAACTAACAGACCCTTTATAAAAAAAGTACGTCCCGATAATAACAGAAGCCAAAATAAACAGCATCGCTAAAAACAATTGCGTCATTGTTTTAAAATCACCATTAAACAACTTCGAAGAAACATAATATCCAGTCACGATCAAAATAATCCCTAGAACGCCGATAGCCGCTTCAAGCTTGGAAAGCTTTTTCACTTTAAATTCAGTTGAAGAATGGACACGAAACAATGACAAAATGCTCTGTCTTTTAATAAAAAAATAATTCATGGTCAAAATGAGTACGTAAATTATCGAAAAAACGATAATCGTCTGAATCAATGCCTGAAATGAAAATGTCAATTTCACAATCGCCTCAATGCCGGCTACTTTAAACAAAATCATCATCATTAACTTCGAAATAGAAAAACCGATAACGATCCCGATAATCAAAGAACTAAAATAAAGGATAAAATTTTCAACGCTCAAAAGCCGAAAAATTTTATTCTTCGTCATTCCAATAAGTTGGAACAAGCCAATTTCGTTGCCTCTTCTTTTAATAAAAAGATTGTTGGCATACAAAAGAAACACAGAAACGATCGCAATGAGCAATACTGAGCCCGAACGGATGCCCGCACCAGCTTTAATGGAATCTTTCACATCATCAATCGATGGAGCGTAAATTAAAGTCGCAAAAGCGAAATAAAGGGCGACACTGAATATTAAGGCAAAAACATACAGATAATAATTTTTTATATTTTTTTTCAAGTTGCGAAAAATAATTTTATTCATGTTCATTACGAACACCACCTAGTACTCCTTGTGTTTTCATAATATCTTTAAGAAACGCCTGCCTCGATTCATTGCCTTTGTTGATCTGAGTATAAATCTGTCCATCTTTAATAAAAAGAACTCTACGTGAATAGCTGGCAGCAACTGGGTCATGAGTAACCATAATAATCGTGGCCCCTAATTTTTCATTTAACTCACTCAGTTTATTTAAAAGATCAGAAGCGGACTTGGAGTCTAGCGCACCAGTCGGCTCATCTGCAAAAATGATGCTTGGCTCGTGAATAAAAGCTCTGGCTGCTGATGTCCGCTGCTTCTGCCCGCCAGAAATTTCATTCGGATATTTATTTTTTATATCAACAATATCAAGCTCAGATGCCAACTGTTGAAATTTTTGTTCCGCTTCCTTTTTCGGCGTTTTTGTAATCGACAACGGCAACAAAATATTTTCTTTAACGGTCAACGTATCAAGCAAATTATACTCTTGAAAAATGAAGCCGAGATGATGCTTCCGAAATTCAGCCAATTGTTTATCTTTCATGCTCACAATGTCTTCCCCATTAATCTTGATCGTTCCTTGGCTTACCTTGTCAATGGAAGAAAGAACATTAAGCAATGTCGTCTTTCCGGAACCAGAAGCTCCCATAATGCTAACAAAGTCGCCTGCGTCGACTTGAATATCGATCCCTTTTAAAACTTCCTGCCTATTAAATTTATTCCCATAGCTTTTATAAACCTTAAATGATTCCAAAATATACATTTGCGTCCACCTCTTTTTAATTGATACTTATACAAGGAAAACTTTCCAACCGGCACAAACAGAAGGTTCCCCTCTGCGAAATTACTTTCTGACTAATATCATAAAAAAAAAGCATCCTACTTTCCTTCGATTCGCCGAACAAATGATTCAAGCATGTGACAAAAATGTCACATGCTTGTAAGTTTCACGAATTCATTTTGTTTTGGAAAAGTTAAAGCAAACGTAGTTCCAACATTTGGCTTTGATTTTACGCGAATTTCAATCATTAAAGAATCCGCTGCTTTTTTCGCTAAATAGAGCCCCATCCCTGTCGCCGACTGTCTTGGATGCGTCGTTGAAGTAAAACCTTTGTCGAAAATACGAGGAAGATCTTTCGGAGAGATGCCCTGCCCAAAATCTTGAACTTCAACGACAATGTGATCGTTTTCCGCCTTACTCCGGATAATAACTTCAGACTCATCGCTGTATTTTACCGCATTGGTCAGCAATTGTCTCATAATAAAAGCGAGCCATTTTTCATCGCTAAGGACTTGATTTATTTCCAAATTCACGTCAAATCCAATCCCTTTTTGCATACACCAGGACTGTAAATTTTTTATTTCTTTAAAAATTACCGGCTCCAAAGCAATTTTTTCAACATGCAATGTATTTTCAATAAATGAAATCCTTTTTTGATGGAGCTGCTGATCGAGCAAAAGGTGAATACGAAGCCACTCATATGTCAGCTCAGATTTCAATCTTTCGTCATCCAATCGTTCGATCATCAAATGCATCGCTGTCAATGGGGTCTTCACTTCATGGATCCAAGATAATAAATCATCTCTTTCCAATTCAAGAGTCATTCGATTTTCATTGACGATTTGCTCTTGCCTTACTGTTTGTTCCCTTATGCTTTTTTCCACGACCTTCTCAAAAGGAGTTTTCGCTTCCGGAATTCCTTCTAAATCAAAGCTGTTGTCCCAGTCTTCTAAACCTTTATAAAAAGGAGTTTCTTTTTTATAGCGAACCGATACAAAAATAATAAAGATGAAGAGTGATAAAAACATGATGTAAACTACTGATGCAACTGGGATGGACGTATCGAGATAGGCGATAAAAAGGAGTAAACATTGCGAAATGCAGTATATGATGATCCAGCTAAATCTTTCAATTAAAAACTTTTTTACCATATTAGTGCCTCTCTTCTTTCGCCATATAGCCTTGTCCCACTTTCGTTTCAATAGATTTTCCTAAACCAATTTCATCCAAACTTTTTCTCAGCCGATTCACATTGACCGTCAGCGTGTTGTCACTAATAAATCTTTCATCATCCCACAAACTTTTAATTAAATCGTTACGGCTGACAATCTGGTTTTTCTTCGCAATGAGAATTTTCAAAATAAACATTTCATTTTTCGTTAACTCAATCGTTCCACGCTCATTAGAAACAGTATTATTTGAAAAATCAACAGTCGCTCCGCACCAGCTTTTCAAGCTCGTCTCTCCGGTACTATAACTATACACTCGGCGAAGAATTGCTTGTATTTTCGCTATAAGAACATCAAAATGAAACGGCTTTTGAACAAAATCATCCGCACCTAACTGCATCGACATCACCATGTCCATCGGATGATCGCGCGATGATAAAAAAATGATCGGCACATTGGAATGAGAACGGATCATCCGACACCAATGAAAACCATCAAATTTCGGAAGTTGAATATCAATAATAACTAAGTCAGGACTAATTTCGATATACTCCTGAAACACCTCATCAAAATGCTTAACACCATACACGTCATAAGACCATTGCGATAACCTGTCACGAAGTTCTTTAAAAAGTGTCTCGTCGTCTTCAATCAGTAATATTTTAAACATTGTATCACCATAACTTTACTTGATAACAATATTGTATATGCAATGTGAACAAGATTGAAAGAGAAAATCATTTTAAATACGTTCAATATTTCACTATGATGCACACTTTGATATGATATTTGTAGCGTTCTTAGCTATAGAAAAGGTTTTCCCCTATACATTTTTGACGGAAAAACCACGCTAGAAATCATTGTTCCGATGCTGCTTTTTGCGCTCTTTAAAAGTCTATGATCATTGACTACTTATACTTTTTCTCTTCCTCTATAAAGCAGCAAAAAAAGCTATTAAAGTTCAGAGTACGTACTTAAGAGAAGAGAAACTTCATTATTTCTGTATTTTATTTATGATGAAAATCGTAAACGATTACGAACGATGACAGATCTAAGCAAAACCTACTATATTTCACCGTCTCATGGAATTAGTTGACGAAGTGGAAGATGAGGGAAAGATAAGTTTAGACAAATGCCTACTTTTGACACCCGGTACCTCGTATTCATAACCATTTGCTCTTGCTAAATGTACTCGCGGTTAACACATAGCTTCTACTCATCTGCTGTTATTCTTCTTATAAAAGAACGCCGCACGGCTCTGGATCATGATGTTTTCTTATGAGCTTCTGTTTTTTTAACCCATCTAAACGAAATAACAGTAAGCATAATGACAGAAAACAAGCGCACGCAAACAAATGAAACACTATAAAGCGATTTTATGCAAAAGGATGTGTGAACGCCATTTCAATACAATATAATCCAGCCATTCACTTTTCGAATGTGACTTATTCCGTTGATCATACGACGATTTTAAAACAGATTACAGGTTCTTTTCCAGATGGAAAAATTACGACGATCGCTGGACCATCAGGTTCTGGGAAATCAACACTGCTAAAATTATGTAACGGACTCATTTCGCCTTCATCCGGCGACATTTTCATTCATGGCCGTCCAATCGAACAATTCGAACCAGTTGAACTGCGACGCACGGTCGGATTCGCACTTCAGCACGCTCCTATGATAAAGGGGACCGTTTATGACAACTTAGCACTACCATTAAAGTTAGCAGGTCATACATTGTCTGAACAAGATGCACTCTCATACTTAGAGTCAGTTGGTCTAGACCCATCATTTTTACATTATGACACAAAAGATTTATCAGGTGGGCAGCGACAAAAAGTATCCATTGCCCGTACCCTTGTGAACCGGCCAAAAATTTTACTGCTTGATGAAATTACTGCATCTCTCGATCCACAATCATCAAAAGAAATTGAGCAATTGATCGAATATGTAAACGAAACATATAATGTCACAATGATTTGGATTACCCATCACTTAGAACAAGCAAAAACGATCGGTCATTATACATGGATCATCATGGATGGTGAAGTGATTGAAACTGGAGAAAGCAGTTTACTCGCCTCACCAAAAACAGAAAAAGTGAAGCGATTTGTTGAGGGAGGCTTGACATGAGTTATACGTCACTAGCATTGACGCTGATTTTCGTTCTTATCCCACTTGTATTATCGAAGACATTAAAACTTGGTTTAGAAAAAGATACGATCATCGCAACAATCCGTTCAATTGTTCAGTTACTTATCGTTGGCTATTTACTGCAATTCGTGTTTCATGCTGAACATTTTATTTACATCTTGCTTATGATCATCCTCATGCTCGTAGCTGCCGTTGAGAATGTCAGAAAAAAAGGTTTTTTTATAAAGGGCATTACGTGGAAAGTGGCATTAACGCTTATTATCATTGAAGTTCTTACACAAGGCATCCTCATCGGCTTAAACATCACACCACCAACCGCTCAGTATATCATCCCTATTAGTGGTATGGTCATCGGAAACTCAATGGTTCTTTCCATTCTTTTCCTCAACCGCTTTTTAGCAGAAGTAGAAGCGCACGATGAAGAAACAGAGCTTATTCTTTCATTAGGGGGGACTCCGAAACAAGCCATTCATACACAGCTGATTTCGTCTATTCGCGCAAGCATGATCCCAACAATTGAAAGCCAGAAAACGATGGGACTCGTTCAACTTCCCGGCATGATGAGCGGTCAAATTATCGCTGGCGCGGATCCTGTGCAAGCCGTCATGTTTCAACTGCTCATCGTTTTTTTACTATTAACCACCGCTGCTATGTCTAGCGTCATACTTGGATTTTTAGCTTACCCAACACTTTTTAACGAGCGGATGCAACTTGCTACTATAAGAACGAAAGCTTGAAAGGAGACTAGTACGATTGGCAGAAACGATTTCAACACTAATTGTCATTACCATCGTTACATTTATATTTTTAAGATACGGGAGAATTCGCACTGTTACTCATATTAACTATATCGCCAGAAAAAGGAAAAACAACTTTCGAGTCAAATATAAAAAGTTTGACGGCATTGAATATTATCACTTTCGCTTAAGAAAACAGGAAAACATTACGATAAAGTACAGCGTAACCGTAGAAAAAGGTAGCCTTACAATCGAATGGCGAGATCGTAAAAACACATTTTTTCAAAAAACGTTTTCGGAATCAAATGAGGGTGAATTTCACTACAAAACCGAGTTAAAATTACACACTTTAAAACTTGAAGCAGAACATACAAAAGGTGGATGTCAGCTCGAATTAGCCCGAGCATGACGTTTGCTCTTGTCCTCAACTAAAAGTATTTAGCATATGGTCGGGATAAAATACTTCTGACCTTTTTCTTTTCATCTCATCCAGATGTTCACATTCATTTTAATTTCTTCGTCTCACACTTTTTTTCCTTCGGGCGCGTAAAACTCGAACTGAAAGAATAATTCCCGTAATCGTTAAAATTACAATTCCGAGCGCTGTAAAATCATTCGCTAAAATGAAATTAACATTATTTACAATTCCAATATGCAAGTCATACATCCATTTTTTAACATCGCTATCTGTATATGCTTTAAAGACTTCACCGTATTCGTCAACTACAACAATAGTTCAATAGTTCCAAGCTCATCTTTTAAATGAAGATAAAAAAATGTACCGAGTCCGTGATTGGCATGATTAACTCTTTTGACATCCTTGATCGCATATAAACCAGACTCTGTTCCCTTTTCCATAGCTTCCGTCATCGTTAACTTACTCCCTCGCTCGGGCACTTGATTCTCATACTCCGGGTTCATATAAACTATATTTTGTTTATGAAACCAATCATGCTGATGATTTAAATAAAAACCCGTAACGGATAACATTAAAATCATCACACTTAAAATAATCCCTAAATAAAGGTGAATATTCAACATTAGTCTTCTAAACATGCATCATCACTCCTTATCAATTCAAAAATAGTCTACAAACTTAATGTGAATTGTTTGTGAATACATTGTTAGAGAATAATGAATCTTCAATCACCATTTAGGAATTCCGATTAATCCACATAAACATGTCCAAGAACATTTTGAAAGATAGCGAGGAATTACTTGTAGCTTTTTTCATTGAGGTCATTGCCTATTTCAACTTTTAATAGGACGGATGTCCACCCATTAGTCAATTATCGTGCATAAAGATAAATAACCGATAAACAAGGAGGAGCTTATATGAGATATCATAAGAAGAAATGCTTTTGCAATAAAGGACCGCATCAATGCAAATGTGGGTATCCGAAAGCAAGACCACCTCAGCAATTACCTGCAAAAGAATTGCCAGCACAATACAGTCCGGTAAAACAAAATACAGAATATGTCGGACAGGACGTCCTCGTACCCGTAGTGCACCCGACGCATACGACACAAATCAATCATACAACTTATAAATATATGCATTCATACCCCCATACAAAATCTGTTGTTAACTCTGTTTCACACGAACACCATTGTGTATGCCCACCTAAACACCATTGGGGAAAACATTGTTAGCTTACAGAACCTACCATTTGGTGGGGTCTTCTTTTTACTTTGTTCCCTCATTTTCTATTTTCTTTATTTAGATTTATTCCTTTGGTTTTTTACTACTTGAAACTTAACCTTTTTATTATAAATGTTAACTGAAGAGTAGCATCCATAGAAAGCGCTGTAACACTATTTCCAGCGTTCTTTGTAATTTAAAAAAGCTCCCCATAATCACTAGAAGGAGCATACTAAAATTTTTTACTCTTTATTCTTAAGCTTACGTTGAAAAAAAATAAAAATAGGTAGTGGAATAATAATCCAACCTACACTTTTAATAAGAGAATTGACTGCTTGCTTTTGAGCTTGCTCCTCTTCAAGCTGAATCATTGCATCATAAGCAGCGCGAAGTTCCTCTTCTGATTTTTCCGAGACGTTTTTTTCTTCAAATTTAAATTGTCGATACTCTTCAAACGACTGATGATATGGTGCCGGAGAAACTAGATCAGCAGCCGACATAAACACCCCAATGCTTCCGCCAATTACCATCATAAGCGTTGCAAACAAAACTAAATAATGATAAATATTTTTTAACATCAGTTCACCTTCTTCCTCGGGATTCATCCTCAACCCTGCAATAAACAAAACAATGAGTCCAATAATTACCATTGGAATAACAGAAACAGCAATCAAGCTTTCACCCCCTATTGCTGTTAATTATACTCCCCAACAGTGAAAAATGCTTCAATTTTTTATTTACTAACTTCCGACTTTTTTCTTACAACATTTACGGATCGATCCTAGGATAGTGAGTACTTTAATGTACTTTGCTCTTAGCGTATCATCAAGCAACACACTATGATTATTAATTGCAACGTTTCTCTTTCCTGGTCCGACTTTACTGTGAAAGGAGGAAACAAAAGCAAATGGATATTGCAAAACTCGTACAAAAAGCGAAAAGCGGCAATGATGAAGCGTTTGAACAACTCATTAGCTCCGTTCGGAACAAGCTGTATCAAACTGCCTTTGCTTATGTGAGAAATGAACAAGATGCCCTTGATATTTACCAAGATACGATTTATCAGGCGTATATTTCTCTTCATACGTTGAAAAAACCAGAAAGCTTCCAAAGCTGGATTGTAAAGATGAGCGTATTTAAATCGATTGATTTTATTCGAAAGGAATCGCGTCATTTCCTAGCAGATGAGACAGTGTTTCAAAAGCTTATGTCCACAGATAAAATGGAATCTTTAGCACATTCCTTAGACTTATCGGAAGCATTCAAGCTGCTTGATCCGCAATACAAAACAATCATTTTGTTGCGGTATTATCACGATTTATCAGTGAAAGACATTGCTAAGATTATCGGTTGCCCAAAAGGAACGGTAAAGTCGTATTTACATCGAGCAAAAAAACAGCTTAAACCTATATTAAGAGAGGGGTATATGTATGAGTAAAGAAAAATTTAATAGATCCATTGACAAATTAGATGTACCTCTACACAAACTAATTAAAAGAGAAAAGATCGCAATACATCAAGCAAAGAAAAAAAAGAAAGCTAAAAAAATGGCAACACGCTCATTTCTTACAGCTTGCTGCCTCTGTCTAGGACTACTAAGCACTGGTTTTTTTTCATCAAATATGACTGAGGCTTTATCAAAAGTTCCAATCATCGGAACGATTTATAAAGAATTTGGTGAAATGGCAGCCGATCACATAGAAAAAAATCAATTCGCAACGATCATTGAAAAGCAAGATCAAAACGAATCACTTACGATGACAGTCAAAGAAGCAGCTTACGATGGAGGGCGATTACTCGTAACGGTTGCCTATGCTGGAAAAACAAATCTTTTACTAGAAGAAAAGTCTATTGGCCATCAATATGTCACTATTAATGGTGAGACGATAAAAAGCGCGATGGAAACTTCAACTCAAAGTCTTTTAAATTCAAATACTATTATTGAAATGCATGAATTTACATTTACGAATTATAACGAATACGGCAACAGTATTGAGGTTGCTTTACATGGAAAAAACTTATTTGGTACGAAAGGTGACCTACAAGTAAGGTTTCCACTGAAAAAAGTTCAAGGAAAGATAGTTGAAATAAATCCGAAAGCAAAAGTTCAGGATGAGTCGTATACAATTGAAGCTGAAAAGGTCATATTTTCTCCTCTTTCCACAAGGATTGACTTAAACATTGACTATCCTGAACAAATGGATACAAATGATACATGGCCATGGTTTAACTTTTACGCAATTGACGATCAAGGTAACACATTTGATGGAACCCAAATTGAAAGCGGCATGGCCAACGATAATGGACATCATATCATTCTAAGGTTGCCGCCAATGGAACAAATTCCTACATCTCTTACCCTTATCCCGAGAGATGTCAACCAAGCAGGGCAAAAGTATAATTTAACAGCACTAAAGTTAAAGATCCCTTTGGAGCATAATATAGACGAATAAATGAATAACCTCTTAAGAACTACATTCCATCCTTCTGATGGATGTGAACGATGATGTGGAAAATAAAGTATGGAAGAGGATACTATTTAATCCTCTTCCACCCTATTGTCCGACTTTCCTTAAGTTTTACTAGGGTACTTTCAAGCACGCTATGTTCCACAAAACGTTCGATACGGATAATGCGAAGGGGGTGGCACTGTCGAATATGCTTCTTGCTCAAAGGTATGGGCATACGGATTTGACAGGACTTCAAGCAACCGCTCCATTACGCTATAATCTTCCTTCTCCACCGCTGCCTCAAGCGCTGCCTCTACACGATGATTTCGCGGAATCACTGCAGGATTATTGTTTTTCATTAATTGCTTTACTTCAGCTTTTGATTGTTTCTGTTCGTTTAGCCTTGCTTTCCATTGTTTTTGCCACTCTTGAAACTCCCGAGTTTTGAACAAATCCATCTCATCAAACAGTTCAAACGTTAACGCTTTAAACGTATTTGTATAGTCAGCACGGTTTTTCTCCATTATGACTAGAAGATTTCTAATTAGAGCTTCATCTTGCTCCTTTGCATGAAAAAGTCCTAACTTCGCTCTCATTCCCGTTAACAAGTGACGGTCATACACTTCAGCATAATAAGAAAGCACCTCTTTCGCCATTTCAACCGCTTTTTCCTGCTTTTTATGAAATAACGGTAACAATGATTCGGCAAACCGCGCCAAATTCCATTGCCCGATTCCTGGCTGGTTTCCATAAGCATAGCGCCCTTGCCGATCGATTGAACTAAACACGGTCTCTGGGTCATATTCATCCATAAATGCGCACGGTCCATAATCAATCGTTTCGCCACTAATTGTCATATTATCGGTATTCATAACACCATGAATAAAACCAATAAGCTGCCATTTTGCAATTAATTTAGCTTGTCGTTCAACAACATGCCGAAAAAATAAAAAGTATTTGTTATATTCTTCACTGATGTCTGGAAAATGACGGTCAATAGCGTAATCCGCTAACGCTTGCAGTTGACCTTCTTTTCCCCATTGAGCAGCAAATTCAAACGTACCTACGCGAAGATGACTTGAAGCCACACGTGTTAATATCGCCCCCGGAAGTTCGGTCTCTCGATAAATTGGTTCACCCGTCGTCACGACAGCTAAACTTCGCGTCGTCGGAATCCCAAGCGCATGCATCGATTCACTAATGATATATTCCCGTAACATCGGTCCAAGTCCAGCACGACCATCACCACCGCGTGAATAAGGCGTACGTCCAGCCCCTTTTAGCTGAATATCAAATCGGTCATCAGTCGGCGTAATCTGTTCACCAATCAGTACAGCTCGGCCATCACCTAACATTGTAAAATGCCCAAACTGATGCCCCGCATAAGCCTGCGCAAGCGGAAAAGCACCTTCCGGAAGCTTATTTCCAGCAAATACCGCTGTACCTTCTTCACTCTCAAGCCTTTCAGCGTTTAAACCTAAAGACTCTGCCAATCGTTTATTTAAAATAATTAGCTTCGGTAATTGAACAGGCGTTGGATGTTGTTCGGCAAAAAACCTCCGAGGCAACCGAGCATAACTGTTTTTAAAATTCCATCCGATTTCAGAAGTAAGTTCCATTGGATCACCTTTCCGCAAAATCCTCTATGTTGCTTCTAATATACCCATTCAAAAATGACGTTATGTCACTGTAACAATATCAAGTAGCAAACGGGATTACCAGCAAAACCGCTTTCTTGATTCCGTTTGTCTAAGCATAAGCCTTTCACCGAGACAATGCCAATTAAAATAAGAAGATAGTTTATTGCCTAGAACAGGTAAAAAACAGATTAATAAAATAATGAAGAGACGCTGCGAAAAACCCGTTTAGTCAACCATAATAGAGTTAAAAATGTGCGATGACATGTTTTTAATCGGTTAAAAGGAGCAAGACAAAATGAACACTAATAAGCATAAAAACATTAAAAAACAAGTCAATCATGTTCTGTTTCCTTCAGGGTGCCCGCTCATTTATCCGAGAAATCAAAAGCGTTTATCAGATCTTTTGCAATCTCACGTTCTTAAAACAGAAACTCATACGTATTTTGCAATATCCGATGGAAAAAAAAGAAAATATACGGATGATGATGGTCTGACAGAATACGGAGATATGCACATACTTGACCCGAACCAAGTGTCTTATTTCAACCTGTTTGTTAATGGTGTCCTTCAACCGCATCATGTTTATGAAGTCAATAAAGGCTGTTTGTTATTTAAAACAAGCGACCTGCCACACAAGGGAGTACCTATCATTCTTCAGTTCATTATCATCCGATATCATTATTTAAATACCCTTTTATAATTCTAACGTGAAAGACATCCAATCACATCAATCATATATTCATATAATAAAATAAAAAGGAGGTAAAGTATTTTGGCATTACAATTAATGAAGCTTCACGTGCTTGTAAGCTCAGTTTCAACTAATCTGAATCCAGAAGTTACAAGCTTCTTTCATATAACGACTGTCGATACAGAAGGAGGAGCAACACTTACACTCGATCCAGCTGATTTTTTTCAGGATGATGGAACAGAAGTAACGGAACTGCCAGAATTAGCGACAGATAATAGTTACTTTAATGTCTATGTAAACGGAGTTCTACAAATGAGTGAACTGTCAACGTATACACCTGGCGCTGCCGGAATCGGTTCACTGGCAATTAACGTACCAGAAGATGATACCCCGATTCTTGCCAATTCCCCTATCGTATTAAAAGTAGTAAACTTCAATCCGTCAACTGATGCAAGCGTTGAAACTTAAAATTGAAGTCATGTCGTAAATTTTTTAAATTAAAAAGCCTCTTAGCAAATTAGTACGCAAAGAGGCTGATACTTTTTACTTTTCCTTCCATAAATCGTATCGGAAAATTTTTACTATTTTATTCCGCTAACAGTTCAGCTGTGTTGCCAAAATTACTTATCATTCTTCTTATTTTTACCCCTCCTGACTTTTGAGCCATTATTCAGCGTCACTACTCTCCTTTGCCTCATCGATATATTTTCAACTTTACATAATTTTTATCCTTCCGAATTTTAAGAGCGGTTTTTATAAATCTACCACTTTGTTATGATTCTTTCCCCTTCTTTTTGTTTCATTTTTCTTTTTCCCATATCCTCTATAATCCTCAAACTCAGCAAGTACAGCAAAAATTTCATCCACAGCTCACTCCCCAAAATTTGAGTGCAACTGCAACAACTAAGATGATTGCGAATAGACAAAATTACTTTCACTTTTTTGTTAAACGTCCTAATCCATTTCATTGATAACATCTAATCTAACGATAAAAAACGGTTCTAAGCGATAGATTACGCTTAAAACCGTAATGCAACCAAATCTTTATTTTCATATTATTAGCGAAGCTAATTATACTGCCTTAACTCCCTTGTATAAACCGTCCTTTTTAAGTTCATGCTTCTTAACAAACTCATCCAACACATCTTTCAAATGCAGATCGCCTACTTCTTCTAAATCATAGTGCACTCTCGTTGACGGCTTATTAATGTTAATCACTCTCGTTAAATCCATAGGTGTTCCAATAATCACAACATCACAATCCGCTTGATTAATCGTTGCTTCTAAATCCTTCAATTGCTGTGCGCCATAACCCATTGCTGGAAGCACATTTCCAATATGCTTATATTTTTCAAACGTTTCTTTCAGTGTACCTGCAGCATATGGACGTGGGTCAATCGATTCAGATGCGCCTAAACGCTGTGCCGCCACCATGCCCGCTCCAATATTCATCTCACCGTGTGTCAACGTAGGACCATCTTCAACAATTAAAACACGTTTACCTTTAATAAGTTCAGGATGCTCAACCGTAATTTTTGATTCTGCTTTAATAATCTTGCTAGCTGGTTTTGCGTGTTTAATGTTATTTTCAACAATTTGAATTGCTTCTGGATCTGCACTGTCAATTTTATTAATAATCGAGACATCTGTTGTCCGCAATGCAACTTCACCCGGATAATATTTCAACTCATGTCCTGGACGATGAGGGTCAAGAACAGTAATCGCTAAATCCGGTTCATAAAATGAAATATCATTGTTTCCGCCATCCCAAAGAATGACATCACAACCATCCGGATCATTCTCAGCTGCCTCTAAAATATCCGCATAATCAACACCAGCGTAAACAATGTTTCCTCTTGTCACATGCGGTTCATACTCTTCCATCTCTTCAATCGTACAGTCATGCTTCTTCAGATCATCGAGTGTTGCAAAACGTTGCACTCGTTGTGCATTTAAATCACCATAAGGCATAGGATGTCTGATTGCAACAACCTTTAGCCCTTGTTCCAGTAACGTTTCAATAATTTTACGAGAGGTTTGGCTCTTCCCTGTTCCTGTTCTTACGGCACATACCGAAATAACAGGTTTTTTGCTTTTCAACATCGTATGTTTTGGTCCAAGCAATGTAAAAGTTGAGCCTGCTGCGTTCACAATTGCACTCAGACTCATTACCTCTTCATAATGAAGGTCACTATATGCAAAAACACATTCATCGACATCGAGTTCCTTAATTAACTTTGGCAACTCATCTTGTGAATAAATCGGAATACCTTCAGGGTACATTTCTCCAGCAAGCTCACTTGGATATTTCCGACCATCTATATCTGGAATTTGTGCAGCTGTAAAAGCAACAACATTATATTCTTCTTTATCCCGATAGTACGTATTAAAATTATGAAAATCTCTACCAGCGGCTCCAATAATGATGACATTTTTTCTCTTCATTGCCCATCTCTCCTACAGTTCATATCTGTAGTTATTATTATACGTGATTCAGAATAAATATACAAGAGTAAATTTTTTATTTTATTTCTTAACCGTTCCCATCAAAAATTAAAAAGCCATTTCCCAAACTGAGAAATGGTTTTTATGAATATTATAAATATACTTTTATTCAACACGAGTAACTACCTTTTCTATACTACAACTCACACGTCAATAAACAGAAATAGTTATTTTATTCTCAAGCAAATAATCACTCACTCTAAAACTATCCATTCGAAAAAAAACAAGTTCAATATTTAAACAGAAAACAGCTACATCAAGTCAAATTTATTTCAATTAGTCAACTACTTGTACTATTTTATTCATACCTTTTAGAAATGTTATGTTAATCACTTCTTTTTATTCCTTCTAATTTATCAATTCGCTTATGTGCAGTCTTTGTACTTTCATCAAGCCTTATCAATTGTTCATTCATGCGTATCATTTGCTTCTCATTCGCTTTCAAATCGATACGAATCTCCTTAATCCCTTTCCCAATCGAATTTAATTGATTTTCTATAATCCCTTCTTCTTTTGCTTTTTCACGTAAATCCTTATCCCTACTACGTTGAAATGTAAAGTAGGATAAAAAAAATCCTAAGAGAGTGGTTATTGCACCAAAAAACCATTCCATTACACAATCACCACCAATCATTTACTTTACTATATGAAACAGTTGGTGACTCGGAAACGGTTAATGCCATAAAAACAACGCTTTTTTTAAGCACCTTTACATTAATTAGAAAGAAAAAGTGCCAAAAGTTATAATAATAGTAATATCCATCCACTTTTAAAGGAGGACTTTCGTTTATATGAAAATGCGCTTCGAAGAGAAATTAAAGAAACATAAATTAATTGGTGCGATTAAGCAACCGAAATCACTTGAAAAAGCAATTAAATATAAAGATAATCTAGCCGCTGCCATTTTAATGATTGGCAATATTTTAACTGTTAAGCAATATGTTGATTTACTTCACAAAGAAGGGATACCTGTCATTTTGCATCTCGAGAAAATTGATGGTCTGCAACTTGACCAGTATGGTGTGAATTTTGTTACAGATCATGTCAAACCGTTTGCTATTGTAACAACAAAACCAAACATCATTAAAAAATTTAAAGCAAAGGGTATGTTTGTGATTCAGCGAGTTTTTTTAATTGATACGGAAGTGTTTCATCAGTTGCTGGACAAAAAAGAGCATTTGCAACCTGATATCATAGAAATTATGCCTTGCCGAGTAACAGATTTTATTGAAAAAATAGCAAAAGAATCTTCCATTCCGATTATTACTGGTGGTCTCCTCACCACGACATTCCACGCAAAAGAAGCACTAAATCATGGAGCACAAGCAGTTACAACTTCAAATTCCGATTTATGGAAAATAGGTTTATCAAAAATTTAAACAATCTTTTACATATTATTTACACTAATTTAACAGTTTACCTGTATAGTTAAAATTGAAAAGTAAATCATACGCTTGGCGCGATATGAGAGGCCGCAAATATCGATATGTTCGTATATTGGATATTTGCGGTCTTTTTTAACGTTTACGAAAGGAGGAATCAACAGAAGAAATCAGTTTCCATCGAGCAAAGCAACTGACTCACTAAAACACTTTGAAAGGAGTAAATAACTTGAAAAAGTTTTGCCGCCTCGTCTTAATTGTTGCAGCCCTTGGTGTTCTTGTTGCTTGTGGTTCTAATGCTAATTCCGAAACGAATAATAAGACTTCAAATTCAAACGCGTCCAATGGCGACACGATCGATTTAACTTGGTATTACCCCGTTAATGTTGGCGGAGAAATCACCAAAGTGATTGATGACTATGCAGAGCAATTTAATAATGAGGAAATTGAAGTAAACGGGAAAAAAATTACCGTAACTCCTGTTTACAGCGGAAACTATGATGAAACAATGATCAAAGTTCAAACCGCAATTAGTAATGGAGAAGCACCTGACTTAGCTGTATTGTTATCTGCTGATCTTTATCAAATTATCGATCATGTTGTCCCTTTAAATGATTTTATTGCGAATGATCCAGAACTTGAAGAAACAATGAATGATTTCTTTCCAGGATTTATGTACAATTCCCAGTCCGACGGAAAAACTTGGTCTGTCCCTTTTCAACGCAGTACAGTTTTACTCTACTATAATAAAAACATGTTTGAAGAGGCAGGACTCGATCCAGATGATCCGCCAGAAACTTGGAACGAAGTGATTGAATATGGAAAAAAATTAACAAAAGATGGACAATGGGGGATTGAATTGCCGTCTAACATCAGTGATTACTGGATTTATCAAGCCCTTGTTCTGCAAAACGGAGACGGCAATTTAATGAGTGACGACGGAAAAACAGTTTATTTCAATTCAGAAGCAGCCAAAGGTGCCATGCAATTTTGGATTGATTTAACATATGAACACAACATTATGCCAAAGGGCGTTCTTGATTGGAATACGGTTCCACAGGATTTTATTGAAGAAAAAACAGCGATGATGTACACAACGACAGGAAATTTAACAAATGTCAGAAACAACGCAAACTTTGATTTTGGTGTTGCATATTTACCCAAAAACGAACGATTTTCAACGCCAACTGGCGGAGGTAACTTCTATACTTTTAAAGATATTCCCGAAGAAAGACAACTAGCTGCCATTGAGTTTATTAAATGGATAACTCAACCAGAACGTGCAGCACAGTGGAGTATTGACACAGGCTATATTGCAACGCGCAAGTCTAGCTATGAAACAGACATATTAAAAGAATATACAGACTCCTTCCCGCCGGCATTAACTGCCATGGAGCAGCTCGAATATGCACATAAAGAATTCTCTGTTTACGAGCAAGGTCAAATTCGTGAGATTTTATCTGACGCAATTCAAGCAGCTGTGAATGGAGCAGATGTGAATGAAACATTAGATCAAGCTCAAAAACAGGCAGAATCTTTATTACAAACATATCAATAATTATAAAAATTCATAATGGAGTGGTGGAATTGAGAAAAAGCAATTTTTTCAAAATAAATATGACAGCATGGCTTTTTCATGCTTGATATCAATATTTACATTGTTGGCGAACTTGCCATCAAAAATGAGATAGAGCCCTATTCTTTAAATGTTACAACAAATCCTAACTATGCAACCCATGTCCTTGTCGGGTTAGATCGTATGTTTACTTATGAAAAATTGAACGAAGCAATAAAAGCGGTGCACAACGGAGCTAAAATTGTTGTCACAAATCCAGATCCATTTTACCCTGTTCCAGAAGGCTATATCGCAGACACACTGGCTATTGCCAAAGCGATCGAAGTGGCTTCCGGAAGCTCCATTTCAGAGGTCATTGGAAAACCATCTAAATATTATGCAGACCAAATACATGAAAAACTAAACATACCAAAAAATCGATGTTTAATTATTGGAGACCGATTGGAAACAGATATTATGCTGGGAAAACAGCATGGTTTTCCAACATGTCTCGTATTAACCGGTGTAACAGACAGAACTTTGGCAGAAGAAAATAATATAAAACCAGATTATATTGTCGACGATTTAACATCACTTATTCAGCTTTTATGAATGAGCAGTTTTATTTCTTTTTTGGACAGAGAGTCAAGGTGAACTCTCTGTGTTTATTTTTTGAAATACGCAAAGCTCTATGCTCATAACATTTTAAAATCCAAAAGTGGAATCGAACTAAGAATAAAATTTAATATGTCATGCCAAGCCTAACCTTTCAATGGTTTGAAAGGATTTCGCATGAAATGGTATATGACCAAGATTCAGTCCTTGTCATTAGCGAAAATGGTGTGGTAATTTCATAAATTTTCCGACAACATAAATAAAAGCGAAGGGTTTGTCGAAGATCTGACCTAGAAAACAAAGGAAAAAAATGTAGTTAGGTATGTAAAAAAAGAACTTTGCAAAGCATCACATCTTTACCAAAGATACTTTCAAATGGCTTCATCGTACAAGTAATTACAAAACTTCGTCAAACAACAAAAAACCGGTCAAACTGGTTCAAGAAGAGCCCCTAAAGCCTGAACAACAATAGGAATCGTTTTTCTAGATAAAGTCCATATAATTGTGTAAAAGAAAAGGGCCATATGATTGCCTTTACGGTACAATGTTTTTAACCCATAAAAACATACTAGGAGGCAGATCATATGACCCACCTACATTTTACATTGGAAACAAAAGAAATACAAAATTTAATTGAAAAATCCGTCAAGGATGATCTATCAAAAAAAATCCTAATGACTGTTTTTAATCAGCTTATGGAAGAGCAACGAACTCAATACATTCAAGCGTCCGAGTATGAGCGTTCTAGTCAACGTGTCAGCCAACGCAATGGTTACTATGAAAGAGAATGGACGACTCGAATTGGCACATTGAATCTGAGAGTCCCACGAACACGAGA
>NZ_JBEUEL010000038.1:0-27071 GCF_041725775.1 Pueribacillus sp. YX66
CCGATTCAAATTCGGTTTACCTAGTGGTTTTATTGTACCAAAGGATGTGATAGAAAAAAAGGGAAACTTGAGTTATCCACAATTTAAAAAGTCAAAAACAGAAATTCGGTTCGTTTCGACTCAAAAAAGAGGAAGACCAACTGGTAAAAATTAACAACTATGGATAGGTGATTTTCCCATCATCAAAGAGTAAGAGATATAAATTTACTCTTCATGGCTACTGGTGAAACTGAAAAGTTGACAGCGAAGCCTATCGATGATGCGATCGGAGGAACGTTGTTTATCGATGAGCCTATCAATTGACTCAGTATGGCGCGAACGATCCTGGGCATAAAGCAATTGAAGTTCTATTAAAATAAATGGAAGATCGGCGTGGCGCATTTCTCGTGATTGCAGCAAGCTATGAAGCGAATATGGAGCAATTTTTAAATAGTAATGATAGTTTGCGACGTCGGTTTGCAAAGCGAATTGAGTTTAAAGATTATACACCAACCGAGTTAATCTAAATAAGCGAATTGTTTCTTATCGATAGAGGCTATCGTTTAAGTTCGGAAGCGTATGATAAGCTTATTCATTATTATAAACACGCATATGAAACGCGTGATCAGACATTCGGAAATGCTGATCTTGCTAGAAATATCGTGTTTGAAGCAAATCTCGATTATCGCATGGCAAGAACACCGAAAGAAGAACGAGATGATACAATGATGAAAACGATTTTGCCAATCGATTTAAACATTGATTCCTTTTCAAATTCGTAAAATGCAACGCTTTAAAAAAAGTAGACAACATACACAATCAATGCTAAAATATACGAAAATTAGTAAACTGTTGATCAAGAGTAGTAGGAACGTTTCTTTGTATGTAGAGAGCCGACGGCTGGTGTAAGTTCGGTTACAAGGACGTTTCCGAATGGACTTGTGAGGGAAGCCCGAAATCGAATGAGAGTAGGCGCTTACGGAACGATTCCGTTATCATGAGATGATGAGTGGGCATTTTTATGCCAATTTGGGTGGTACCGCAGAAGTGAAAGCTTTTGTCCCTAGTTGAGGGATGAAAGCTTTTTTTGATTTTGATAAACGTTTCAAGTGATGAACAGAGGGAGATAGGAAATGTCGAAAGGTAGATTTGGAGTCCATGGTGGACAGTATATTCCGGAGACGTTAATGAGTGCTATCATTGAGCTTGAAGAAGCGTATGAGCATTTTAAAAACGATTCAGAGTTCAAAGCTGAAATAACGGAGTTATTTAATCGTTATGCTGGTCGTCCATCGCTTCTTTATTTTGCAGAAAAAATGACGGAAGATTTAGGCGGTGCGAAAATTTATTTAAAACGCGAAGATTTGAATCATACCGGTTCGCATAAAATTAACAATGTCCTCGGTCAAACGCTGCTTGCGAAACGAATGGGGAAAACGCGTGTAATTGCGGAAACGGGGGCTGGTCAACACGGTGTCGCGACAGCAACGGCTGCAGCGTTACTTGGCTTAGAGTGTGAAATTTTTATGGGAAAAGAAGATACTGAAAGGCAAGCGCTGAACGTGTTTCGCATGGAGTTGCTCGGTGCAAAGGTCCATCCCGTGACGAGTGGGACACAGACGTTAAAAGATGCTGTTAATGAAACGATGCGTGAATGGACACAGCGCGTTCATGATACGCATTATGTGCTCGGTTCCGTCATGGGACCCCATCCTTTTCCGACGATCGTGCGTGATTTTCAAAGTGTTATTGGGAAAGAGCTGAAACAGCAAATGCTCGAACAAGAAGGAAAGCTTCCCGATGCCGTGCTGGCTTGCGTTGGAGGTGGAAGCAACGCGATTGGGGCGTTTTACAATTTTATTGAAGATGAAGACGTTCGTTTAATCGGTTGTGAAGCAGCGGGTCAAGGCGTCGATACCAATCGGACGGCTGCGACGATGGCGACAGGAACGCTCGGCATTTTTCACGGCATGAAGTCTTATTTTTGTCAAGATGAGTATGGACAGATCGCTCCTGTACATTCGATTTCAGCAGGTCTTGATTATCCAGGAGTCGGGCCAGAACATGCCTATTTAAAAGATATCGGGCGAGCGGAATACGTACCTGTTACGGATGATGAGGCGGTCGTGGCTTTTGAATATTTATCGCGTATTGAAGGAATTATTCCAGCGATTGAAAGTGCTCATGCGGTTGCTTACGCTCAAAAGCTAGCTCCAACGATGAGGCGTGACGAAACGATTGTCATTTGTCTGTCTGGTCGCGGAGATAAAGATGTTGCCGCGATTGCGCGATATAAAGGGGTGGACATCAATGAGTAATCTAAAGCAAGTGTTTGCGAAAGGAAAAGCGTTTATCCCATTTATTACCGCAGGTGATCCATCGTTAGACATTACGGAAAAGCTTGTCCATGAAATGACAGACGCAGGCGCAGATTTAATTGAACTTGGCATTCCATTTTCGGATCCGATTGCCGAAGGTCCCGTTATTCAAGAAGCCGATATTCGTGCGCTAAATGCAGGGACGACAACGGATCATATTTTTGAAATGGTTCGTCGCATTCGTACAACGAATCAAGTGCCGATTGCGTTTATGACGTATATTAATCCGATTTTTACGTATGGTGTAGAACGTTTTATGAAAAATTGCCAAGAAGCAGACGTCTGTGCAATTATCGTTCCTGATTTGCCATTCGAAGAGCGAGAAGAACTCCAGTCCGTCTGTCAAGCACACGATGTTACGTTAATTTCGATGATTGCACCGACGTCGAATGAGCGCATCCGTATGATCGCCAACGATGCGGAAGGGTTCATTTATTGCGTATCCTCAATGGGGGTCACGGGAGTGCGTAAGGAACTAGGCAATGATGTGCAACAGATGATTCAACTTGTGAAGGAGGTGAAAGACATCCCGTGTGCGATCGGGTTTGGAATTTCAACACCGAAGCAGGCGGCACGAATGGCAGGGATTTCCGACGGCGTGATCGTCGGTAGTGCGATTGTGAAAATGATTGCGGAATATGGAAAGGATTGCGTTCCGCATGTCGGTCGTTACGTGCGTGAAATGAAAAAAGCAATAGAAAGTAAATAATCGCTTACTAGAGGAGCTGAGTTGAGATGATAAAAGATATTTTGCAAAAGTTAACATTAAAGGAAAATTTAACAGAAAAAGAGATTTATGAGTTGATCGTTGCGATTAAAAACGATGAGCTGAGTGAAGTGCAAATTGCAGGTTTTCAAGTCGCATTGTTAATGAAAGGTCCAACGTTATCGGAGATTTCTGCGATTGCGAAAGCGATGCGAGATAATTGTATTCCAATCGAACCGAAGGTTGATGAGAAATTGATGGATACGTGTGGAACAGGCGGAGGTTTAAGTACATTTAACATATCCACGTCGGTTGCTTTTGTCGCTGCTGCAGCTGGAATTCCCGTTGCTAAACACGGAAGTCGTTCGATTGCTAGTTTATCAGGAAGTGCAGATGTGCTTGAAGAACTCGGTGTGAATATTCATATAAGCCCAGAAGCTATTGAAGAATTGATAGAGGATGTTGGAATTGCATTCCTTTATGCTCCGCTCTTTCACCCAGTGATGGGGAAAGTGTTGCCACCAGAAAAGGATTTAGGCATAAAAACGATTTTTTACACGATTATTGGACCGTTAATTAATCCATCACGGGCTTCAAGACATGTGTTAGGCGTGTATAAGCCTGATTTGTTAGATACGGTCGCTGAAGTTGCGATGGCGGTTGGTTACGAACGCGCCTTAATTGTTCATGGACTGGACGGACTCGATGAAATTTCACTTTTGGGTAGTACGAAAATTAATGAAATCAATCATGGTAAACTGTCGACTTATGAAATTACACCAGAAGAGTTTGGGTTATCTCGATGTACACTCGAAGAAATTGCGACAGGAACACCAAAAGAAAATGCGGATATGATTCGAAATGTCTTTTCTGGTCAAGATAAAGGACCGCGTCGTGAAGCGGTTGTCTTAAATGCTGCAGGTGCGTTAATGATCGGTGAAAAAGCTGGATCATTTTCTGAAGGAATTAAACTTGCAAATGAATTAATTGATAGTGGAGCAGCGGAAGACAAATTACACAAACTCATTTCCGCTTCAAATAAATTTAACGTGGTGATTTAACATGACACTTTCAACAACACGTTACACGTCAGCGCTTTGGGAACAGTATCGAAGTGGTCAGACGCCGGTTATTCCCGATATTAAATGTAAATCTCCTGCAGAAGGAGGTTTGCTTTTGGGTCGAAATCCAGTCGATATCGCAGAACAATTAGTCGAAGCTGGAGCCCGAACGCTTTCTGTCGTTACAGAACCAGAGCATTTTGATGGTTCACTTGAGCTTTTGCAACGTATTGTCGAACATACGAAAGTTCCGGTGTTACGCAAAGACTTTATTCAACAAAAGAGTGATTTAATTGAGACTGTTGATGCGGGAGCAAGTGCGATTTTACTCATTGTGTCGATGTTAAAAAAAGAACAGCTTTTTCAACTATATGAAGATGCATTGTCACTCGGACTTGAACCGTTAGTAGAAACACATAGCAAAACAGAATTACAAATCGCTCGTGAGTTAGAGTTAACATTTGTCGGCATTAATAATCGAAATATCGTCGAATTGGAACTTGACGATGGAACCGTAGCCAACACTGAAAATCTCATTTCTTACGCCCCGTCTGATGCGTTTATTTTAAGTGAAAGCTCGATCGCATCACCGCAAGATGTTCGTCGTGCAACTAAAGCAGGTGCTCACGGAGTTTTAGTTGGAACGGCAATTTTGCAAGCTGACGATCCAGCGGACATGTATCAAAAGTTAAGTGCAACGAGAGGGTAATTCATTCATGATACGAGTGAAAGTTTGTGGCTTAATGAACGAAAACGATCTTACTCATTGTGTACAGGCAGGTGTACACACGCTTGGTTTTGTCGTTGAATTTCCTGTTTCTGTGCCATGGAATTTAACGCGTAATCAAGCAAAAGAGTTGATTCAAGCTGTTCCCCCATTTGTTAACACGTGTATCGTTACGGGTGGAGCGGTTGAAAAAGTTGTTTCTCTCGCTAAAAAAACACGTCCGAACGTTGTTCAATTGCATTACGAAGAAACGTTAGAAGACGTGACAACGATCGCGCGTGAATTACGAGAAATCGGGATAAAAACGATTAAAGCGTTACGAATTGACAGTGAAGGAAAATGTAAGTTTGACATCGATGATCCAACCGAAGCAGCACAAGCTTTATCAAAATCGGGTGTGTCAGCGATTCTTGTTGACTCGTACACGGAATCGATGCCAGGTGGGACAGGTGTGATGGTCGATCTCACGACATTTCAAACGATTCAACAATCGTCAGCATTGCCTGTTATTCTTGCTGGTGGATTGAATCCAGACAACGTTCAATCGATCGTGCGTGACGTGAATCCGTTCGCTGTCGACGTTTTAACAGGTGTTGAAGCGAAGCACGGAGAGAAAGATGCAAGCAAGATTAAGGCGTTTATGTTGAATGTGAATAAAAACTGAGGTGTTTTGTGAAGGGGATGTTTAAAAGTCCCCTAGTATAAATCAGGTGGCTGAAAAACATTTGTTTTTCACCCCCTTATTTTTATTTTTTGGTTCGCTTCTGAAAATATCTAAACGGATCCTCGCCACTTTCAGAAGGTTGAGAGTTATCGCTATATTTTCGCATTCTACGTGAACCTATTTTATACTACGTAACCGTTCTTTTTAAATGTTTGGTATGCAAAGAATTCAATAAGTTAAACTATTTTTAATCCTTCGATAGATTACTTGAATTGGTTACACTTAGTTGGACACATTTGTTAAGGCCATATAGACTTGATTCAACTCAAATCGGAGGAGAATCGAGAATGACCAAAAGGAAAAGAAGAATTTTTTCAAAAGAATTTAAAGAACAAATTGTACAGCTGTATGCAACTGGCAAGCCATGAGCCGTATTTGGCAAGTAAAAAATGCATTAAACGGCAATCAAAAATGTACCACTTGCTAACGTTGATATTACCTTGAAATAATCGACTCTTTATAGCGGTGACTATCCCCTTTGAACATAATCAAATGCGAATGATGGATGAGTCGATCAATGACTTCCTCTGTTAGAATTGGGTCACCAAATACATGGTTCCACTGACCAAACTGCAGGTTAGTCGTCACAATAATATTTTTAGTTTCATAACACATGGAAATGACCTGAAAGAGTAATTCTACCCCCTGTTTATGTAACGGTATGTAGCCTAGTTCATTCAAAATTAATAGATCTAGCTTTTCAATTTGCTTAAAAAGTCGATTTAACGTGCTTTTTTATTCGCATCCAATAAACGATTCACTAACGAGGCCATAGTATAAAACTTAACGGACATGCCGTACTCTTGTATGGCATTCATTCCAATTAATGTGGCTAAATAGGTTTTACCGGTACCTACACCACCATAAAAGATAAGATTCTCTTGTTGAGCTGTAAACGTTCCATTTAATAAATAGTCTTTATCTAATCCTTGCGTAAGGATGATATCCGTCCAGTCGAACGGGTTGCCACTTACTTTCGGAAGCGTTGCTTGTTTAAGCAGAAGATTGATCCCTCGTTCCTCTCGTTGGTGAATTTCTTTTTCAAAAAGCTACAGAAGATAATCTTCATTCGATGCTGCCTGAACCTCGTGATAATGTTCCCTAATCCAACTTAACTTTAAGCGTTTGGCATACTCTTGGATCTGCGGATTCAATTCAGACTAGCTCCTTTCATAAGCTGATCGTAATGCGCAAGATGGCATACTAAGTAAAGGGTTGTGTATGTCTTGTCGAATTCCACGACCATTTACGAACTGATAGAATACTTGTTTAATTGAATCGACGGAAGGATGGTCATGTTTGGATGCGATGATTAATGCTTCTGTAATTTTGTTAAAATTATCATCTTTCAATACCGTAGCTAGTAGCTTCAAAGCTTCTT
This sequence comes from Pueribacillus sp. YX66, assembly GCF_041725775.1. Lineage (NCBI taxonomy): Bacteria > Bacillati > Bacillota > Bacilli > Caryophanales > Bacillaceae > Pueribacillus > Pueribacillus sp. YX66. The sequence continues at coordinate 6,957 of NZ_JBEUEL010000038.1, forward strand.
GTTTTTCAGGAACCGTACAAGCCTCAAAATACGATTCTGATTCTGTAGGGAGTTGGCTGTAAAAACTTGTATATTTAAGTGTCAAAAGACGTTTGGCCATTAAGTTCGAGTAGGGTTGCCATTTCGTTGACCTTCGATTTTGACCGTATAACCGTGAATGGCTCACGACGAGTTGATATTCTTCCGTCAGGATGTCGATTTTATTATATGAAGTTCTTACCAAAAAAATTGCTGACATCTCTCATAACATTCTGGGGTGAATATTATGCTATAAAATTAGATGTAAACATAGAAGTGGAAGTAAAAGAGCTTACAGACTTACCAAAATTAAAATTATTTATGGAGAGTCTGCAAATGAAGATAAATAAAAGTCAATTAGCGAGAGATCTTAACGTTGATCGCCGTACGGTTGAAAAATATTTAAATGGTTATCAACCGGTTACTACAAGAAAAAGAAAATGAAATTATTAGATGAAATCCATGCTTATCAAGGGAAGTTTAATTACGAAGAATTGCATAGTTTTGTGCAGCAATTATGTAATCGTATCAATCACCAGTATCATCAGGGGACAGGTAAAATCCCAATCTTACACATACAAAAAGAAAGAAACCTCCCCGTTACCAAACAGACAAATAAGAGATTTCTACAAAATTAATCATATACTTGTGAAAGTCAACACCGCAAATATGTTTTCTTTCAAATCTAACATGTATTCTGTACCACCAGGATACATAGGAAAAACCGTAGGTTTACAAGTATATGACAACAAAATTTATGTCTGTTATAACACGGATTTAATTGCGGAACATCCAATCAGTGATCAGAAGATGAATTATAAAAAAGAGCATTATCTAGAAAGCTTAGAAAAACATTTGCCTTATAAAGATGATATTGAAGAGTTGGCATTGAAAAATTTATCCGCCATTCACGAGGTATATAGAAATGAATAGTAGTTATGCGAAACTGATTCGAAATCTTGAATATTGACGTAGGTCCACAAGATATTTGAAAGTTCACTTTCTGTAAGGTGAAATTGTAAGAATGACTTTCTTTAACCGTAAGCAAAGTACGGGAAATTAAAATTCCTCAACTATCTAGAAAAACCAGATAGTTGAGGATGGCAAAAAATTTAATCGTGCATTTTTTCATAAATACCTCGTATGACAAAATGAACTTCTTATTTAAAAAATTCGAACAAAAAACACCCGGTTTAAACTGGTTGGTTTATAAAGAGTATTTCATCTTCGGATTGATTACTGAAACAGTGATTGGGAAACAATGGTTCATCTTAGAACAACATTTAGAGAAAAATGTTATTTTAGCAAACTTTTTTGGACTTCAGCTGGCACCTTAAAGCTAAAATTTAAGAATGTCGTTTTAAATTCAATGTACGGTTCATTGCTATATACGATAATCGAACCAGATTCGTAAAGCTCTTTATCCTCTATCGACTCACCAAATTTAGCTGTTTCCCTATCATACAGCTTGTAGATTGTTCCTTCTATCGAACCAGCAGGAATACTCTTGACTTCCCATGTCTCAAAATTAAGGTTGTCAACGAATTGTTCAATAGCCTGATTATCAGTAATTGTTTCTAAAGGTTCACTTTCACCAGGTAAAAATACTTCAATTTTTTCAGAACTGTAAGTATAGTCATTGATATCGACTTGTTCAGTTTTTTCTGTACCACAAGCTGCTAAAAATGCTATTATATTGATTACGAGTACAGAGAGTATGAATTGTTTCTTCATTATTCACCCTCCAAAATTTAATTCCATCAGATAGAGGTTAGGACCCCAAAAAAATTGTTTTATATACGAATAATATGTTAAGTTATATGCTATATTTGTATATTTTAGTGCTATATTATCAAAGGAATTAAAAAATATCAAATATTTTCTAAATTTATATTAATAACCATCTTTAGGCTCAAAAGCTCTATTCTTCGCTTTTGCGTCACTGTATTGACTTATGTGAAGCGTGGGATGGGTCTCATGGGTGTGAAGTCTTTTGGAGTGAAATCTATCTTGCTCGTTGTGATCTAAGGTAAATTCAAATCAGGATGTTGAAAGATTCGCAATAAGCAATGGTAAAAAAATTGTGGTGGATTAATGTAATTTTATTTACAATTGCTAAAATTGATTATGCATTTTAGACTGTATTTTCTTTTAGTGTGAGCTAAAAGATTAGAAGATTTGAAGTAACTCAAGGAGGTTACTAGTAATAAGAAATAAGATTTGGGTTATAAAGATAATCGATACTACTGTTTCGCCAATAGATGGTGGAATGGGCATTGGTGCGACTATTTATTCATTATTGTTAGAAGGTTTATCAATCTGAGTTCAACTCTAATAAGCAAAAAGACCACTTCCCTGTCAAAACTCTCCCAACATAATATACAGTTGAGAACCAGCTATTATGTATGCTGCCCTTCCTTTATAAATTCAAGTGTCTTTCAATGGGGAACTTTTCTCAAGTAGAGAGACTTTTAGGGTTGGAGTATACGGATTTTGGCGGGTTAAATAAAGGATTTAATGGATAAAAAGTCGATACCGATAAAGGCAACGATGTCATTTTAAAAAAGCAAAACAGATGAACATCCAAACTATGAAACTTTCTTAATTCATTCAAATGATGGAGAATGGTTAAATGCTGGTTTTAAGATGTTCACATTTGGTCAACTCATATTTTTAATTTGACTAAATCCAATGTGCCTACTTATCTTGCGCCGTGTTATTTTTGTATCGTGTGTATACGTTAATCATCAGAAACCGCTCGATTTTCAGTAACCTCTTTGCAATGTGTCCATAGCTTCTCGCTGATGTTTGTATTTTCTTCGTAAGCTGGGTAAATATTGGAACTGAGCATTTGTTTCATTTGTTTGCTGAAACCAGGATGTTTTTTCGGTGATGGTTGCATGATTTCGAGTTTATCGTTGAATAGTTTACCTGTCGTATGTTTGAATTCATCCGCAGTGCATATCTTGAAATACTTCTCTGCTATATAGGAGGCAGGAGGGAAAAGCAGATTTTGTACCCAGGCGACTATTCTGTACGTGACTTGAATTTTTTAAGTGTTTCCTTGGACACTTTCGCCCCATTAATTTGCAAGGCATTGACGTTGATGTCTTCTTGTTCAAATTCTTCGACCATCTTAAACGTTAATAAAGTGAGTGCCATCTTCATTCAGCATACATGTTATAGACGCTAAATCCCTTTTTACTATTTTTGTGCTCACTTCGTTTAGGATCAAAGAAATGTTTAATGATGTTGCTCCCCGCATGCAGGATTCTAGGATTATCGGATTGTCTCAATGAATTAATCCTCATTTTCCATTTATAAATTTTGTCGATCCTTTCAAAGTCAATATGATCAGCTTGACATTCTGATTCATAACGCAGGTTATTTTAATCACGGTGCACCTTATCGTGAAAGTGCCGACCGTATAGAACTCACATTTGCTACTAATGTGTTTGGTCCGTTTCTACATCAAGTTCCATCAGCTCTACCTGTTCATTGTTGGATGCTTTTATGATGTGTTGTTGCACATTCTTACTGATCTCCAAATTGCGACAAGCCATAACCACCTTATAGCCCTCTTTAGCAAACTTTAACGTAGTTTCCTTCCCAATTCCTGAATTCGCCCCAGTAATGATCGCTGTTTTGTGTTTTATTTCACTTTTCCCTCTCAATGATAACTTTTTTAACCGATTTTTAATTTGTGTTCATGTGATTCTTATCCAAGCAAGAAGTAGGATGATAACAGGAGTACTAAAAAATCGTAGCCAAGCGGTAGTATTTACATCTACTTTCGTGTTCGGATTGACTTTGACAGCTTCCTTTCGTTTTTCTAATTAAATCACTGGTTATTTTTTTCTTTCTTACGCAGGTGAGTGGCTATGACGATATCTTCGGCCGTATTGTCTGAAAGTTGAATCATTTTATTGAGGTCAAATGTCTCGGGGAGCAATCTATTGGCTACCATGACGGTAAGACCTGTTTGAAAAATTCTCATCTTTAATAGGATTGTCATCAATTTTTCTTCTGTAAAACCTTCAAGTTCTGGAGTTTGCCTCATAAGATTGAGAAAGTCAGCTCTCATCTCTTGGTCATAATTCTTCAAATATTCGTTTGGTTTTAAGATAAAGTCTCGTATTAATACAGGATATTCCACAGCCATTTTAAGGATGGCAGTACCTATATCTGTAAAAGGATTTCCTGTCTGTTGCTCCTGAATCATCTGCTTGCTCCATTCGACGATTTTTTTTAATGACTGCACGTTTGAGCTCTGCACATCTTTGAAGTTCACGTAGATCGGTGCACTGGAACTGCCTAAATGATTCGCAACTTTTCGAATTGTTATCTTGTCAATGCCTTCTTCTTTGGCAATTTGGAAAGCAGAATCGATAATTTGTTCTTTCGTAAATTTCGGCTTTGGTGGCATGCTCAATCAGTCCTTCTATATAATATGGTCGTTATATAACAAGTGTTATATAAAGTTGATTATGCAGCAAGACTGAAATTGTAAAGTCACTTTTGCTCCAGTTTTATGGGGAAGGAGGAGGGATTCTTTTTTTAAAATTGGTCTTTAAAAAAGTGAAGTGGGGAGCCTGCATTAGTTAATTGATACTAATACTTAGTTACTTTTTCGATCCGAATGTATATGCTTTAACGATCTATACAACCTTTATCTCTATTGATTATATGTTCATTTTATACAAAAATGGAAAGAGGAAGATGGATCAAAATGGGATTGAAAAGGAGATTGGAATGAATATACTTTGGAGTAAGGAAGCGGTTGCGCAAAAAATAGCTACAGAGTTAGATAATTCATTACAATTGCTTAGTGTTTATGAAGTTAATTTGGCACACAAGACAACTGTGGCCGGGAATGCTCGTGCAAAAGAAACGATCAATGGTGAGAAAAAAGTTATCCGTTCTTTTGTTTCTGCTATGCAGAAAGATATTGAACGTATCCGGAGTGTCGCTGCTGAATTTGAAAAAATGGACGATAGCTTACAACGGAACTTTATCAATAGAACGGGGAAATAAAGATGGAACAGAAAATGGATACAAAACTAATTGGAATCAACGAAAAGTTAAACAAATTAAGAGAAAATATGTATGCTATTGCAAGTGAAAAGAAAAAACTTTTGCAAACAGAGGATGAACTTCATCTACTTTTTCGTAAAAGTGATCGACTGTTTCAAGATTTGAACTACAGCTAGAAGCATGGTGAGATGAGTAACTATGTTCAAGATGTCGACATTGAATTAAAGAATCACGAACGAAAAATGACACAAGCACTCAAAGATGAGATTCATTCTTTGAATCAAAAGGCAAAACTTTTTAAAGAAAAAGAGTCTGAATTACAACATGAAATAAGACTACTTTCGCTGTCGATGGATGACGATGATTTGAAAACATGATGTTTTTAAAGCATTAATTTAATGCTTTGATAGGAGGCAATTCATGAGCATTAATATGTTTTTACCGGAAGTTCAACAGCAAACGGAATCAGTGGAGAAACTTTGTCAGTCGTATATTTCTGGTATGGAAGAAGTTAAAAAAAGTATTGCGGCATTTTCAATGGAGTTTCGCTTAAAAGGAAAAACATATGATTCGGCCAAAACTTATTTTGCAAAAACGTATCTCCCATTAGCAGAAGGGATCATTTTGCTAAGTGAAGCTGTTATTCGGGCGCATCAACAGTTACCTGAGCGTTACATCACCGAAGTTGACAGAGCCTGCAATCAGATGTATTGGAAGATCAAATTTTAAGATTCGAATCCTCCATTCAATCATTGGAAACCATCCAAAAGGCTGTTCCACTTACGGTATTATCAACAGCAGGTGCGATTGCGTCCCTGCGATTTTTACAATCAAGAGTTAAAGACAAACTTAATCGATTAATAACTTTTCATGGAAATTCAGCACAAATCTTTTCGGAGGTTGATCAGCTTTTAGCAGATGTCGAAGCGGGATTGGTTGAAGTGAGCAGTGGAAGAGCATGGAGCGAAGCGCACGGTAGTTTTAATACAGACAAACTCGATTTGTCATGGGCTGAAAATATAAAGGCAAAGAAGTTTGAATCTGACCTTAAAAAAGAAGTGGAACCTATTTTGAATAAGTTAGATTCCGAGTCAAAAAAAGCTTTAAACAAAGAATATGAGAAGTTCAAAAATGGAGAAATGAGTCCGGAAGAGTTTGCTGCAATTTTAGCCGGATACAAACAGAAAAGCATTAGTTGGGAAGGTGAAAAGGGCGGCTATGAAGTTGAAGAAATTTGGCTGATCAACCTCGAAATCAATCGTCTTAAAATTGAACAGGAGTATGCTGAAAAACAAGGAGATCAGAAAGCAAAAGAAAAGGCCTTGAAACAAGAGGAAGCATTGCGGGCAAAATATTCTCATTTAAATGATTATTTAATTGATATCAATGATAAACCACACGATCTTCCAAGCGAATATCTCCAACTTGAAGACGGAAGCATACTCGAATATCGCGTAGATAACGAAGGCTATTTACATTATAAAGTAGAGCCAGGTTATGAATACTATGAAGAAACACATAAGCAGACAAAAGCACAGCGCTATCATGGCATAGTAGGCAAAGGCGTGGCTGTTGCGCTTGCTACACGTGGGGCTGGATTATTAACAGATGTGACGATATCTACTGCAGGGGCCGGGGCGATCGGTGGTGTCACTAGTTTAGGTTCAGAACTGTTAGAAGAGGCTAGACTTCCAGGAGTTTACATTCCGAAAGTTGATGAAGTTAAGACGATGATTTACAGAACAAACATAGAGACAGGTCAAATAGAGATTCTTATTATAGATTCTCAAGGACGCGAAATAGTGAGTCATAGTGAGTGGAAAAAGTATAACTAATCATTAATATTAAAATCTTTATATAAACTAACCAAATCTAAGGAGGGGCAAATTTTTGAAACATGAAAAGAATTCTGTTATTTACTTAGGTACAATAATTGGCTTAATCGTTTTTATAATCATCATGTTTGCAATCAATGCAAGTTTCACTCAATTCCTTTATACCGCTTTAGGAATGGGAGTTTTTATAAGTATCATCATTATAGCGGATAAGATACTACCAAAAGTATGGTTGCTCGGTATTCTATTAGGAATAGGTGTTGGAGTGTTTCACTTGTTTAGTCAATCCTGGACAATGACTATCATTCTCGTAATTATGGCGTTGCTCTTTCTTTATTTGAATTTAAACAATGAGAGAAAAAGGTGGGGATCGATTGTCCTAGTCGGAATGGTGACAGTCGCTAGTTTAAGCATCTTATTTATGGTTGATCATCATAAGCTACCGACAGTTGATGAAAAAATATTTCAATCTACAATGAATGAAATGAATCGTCATCCTGAAATTATGAATGCGGTGATTGGCATAGAGGACGATACGATTTACTGTTCATTACATGTTAACGACACGTTGACTAGAACTGAAAAAGAACAACTAGGTGAAATGTGTGCAAAAACGTTAGCAACTACTGTTAGTCAAGATACGAACATAAAAGGGCCTAGCGATGATGACTTAGGTGAATTATATGATTATTATGTTTTGGAAATTATGATAGGAACTGATAACGAAAATGATGAAATTATATTTGCCCGTAAACATACGAATAATAAAGGTTTTACATGGTGAAAATTCATAAAATTTCATTTGCACAAAATAAAGCACGGATTTGAAAAGGGTGAATTGAAATCAAAAAGTATTTGCCAAATGGATCGATTGTGTTATTAAAAGAAGGAACGAAGCGTTTAATGATTTATGGACGCAAACAACGATTAGTAGAGGGGATAGATTCAGAGGGTAAACAAATAAGCGACGTCATGTTTGACTATATCGGTGTACCTTATCCTGAGGGCTACATGAATCAAGAATACACGTACGTTTTTAATCATTCGGATATCGATGCAGTAATATTTACAGGATATACGGATGATGAAGAAGACGCACTGCAAAAAGGATTGCATGAAAATAAATGATAATTTACATGTAAATGATTAGTGGGAACTTTATGATTTTTATGATGTACCTATCGGTGTAAGTTTTCATTGTTGGCAAAGGTTAGTAGCTATTCTAAAATTACATGGTAAATTATATTGGGCTTAATGTAATGAAGGCGTAAAAAGCCTCTAAAGGCGGAGAGAAACGTTGAACGTTGGGGGCTTGACTCTTGTTAAAGAGAAACAGTGACAGTGAAATGGTCCAAGAAGGGATTTGCGGAATATAAACTTGACCTCTGTTACAACACAACTGTCCTTGTGAATTTCTTTATGCTTCAAATTAAACATTCATATTTTCAGTGCTTAATCTAAAAGATAATACTATAACAATAAACCTATAATTGCGATAATTGTTCCAAAACCTTTGCTGATTTTTCACTTTCTGATATTATACTTAATTTTAAAAAACAATCTAAAATACTAGGTGCTTTCCTAGAAAAAACTATAAATTAAAACGAATCTAATCATCCATACTAAATAATCGAATCGGTATTTCGGTATAGTATAGGTTGCTCTACCACAATTTGTCTTTCTCATACTCCGAATGTTCGCTTAACATACCCGATTTCGTCACAATCAGGATGATTTCTTCAGTCGAATTCTAACTCATCATTAAACCTACCGTTATGCCAAGACCTGTTTCTCAGAAGAATAAGAATACTACCATAATGAGAAGCCAAGACATTTTCCGAATCTTATTGGGGCGTACGAATGGAATGAAGTAAAAGATGCCCCAAATGACAAGTGAAGCTCCAATAGCAAACCAAGTCTCAAACCCTACTCTTCCTTCGCTCATTCCTGCTCCGAATAAAACTAATGCGTTAAATGTTTATAACAAAAGCAAAATAATAGTATTGTAGATGTGAAACGCTTCTTATTCAATGATATTTAACCCACTATTTTTAACGTTCTGACCATATTTTACAACAACAAACGTTTGCTCATCATTTTATAAAGACGTTTTAGCTCCTCAATAAAAGGGGCATGGGATGAATGTTCAAAGGTAAGTTTTTTTGTATGGTTTGTTCTATCGATTCATAACAACGTTTCGCTTAGGTGTGAGTCGTCATGCAGCAATCACTGGTAGTTTAACGAATTGTGGTCATGTTATGCTCTAATGACTGATACTAAATTTGGACAGAGTTTTAATGACTTAAAACCACTACCGAACTTTATTTTTTCTAATTACAGCATAGAAATGATTTTCTATTGCACGCTTATCATTCTATTTAATTGTGTTGTCGCATTTAAGGGTCAAGACTCAACATGAATATAAGCGCGGAGACGGTCACAGATTCAAGAAGAGTGCTTCAAGAACGTCCTAATGAATACCGCTTTCTAACTTTATTGTGGTATTGATCTGTTCTGAGCAACCGAAATGGTTTTGATAAGAAATGGTCATTTATCTATCGTTACTCCTTTGATCCAATATGATTGTGTTGCCGTTCTTATATCATGAACAGCCCTCTAACAACGGTTTTGTTGATAGAGGGTTGATTAGTGTATGTTATTGCTTAAAAAGTGTATAATCTCTTCGTATAACTAGCCCAATGCAGGATTCGCATCTTGGAGTGTTTCAGGACGTGGAGGGGAAATCGTGAACGGTCAAAATAAATCAGAATCAAATGTCCAACGATCGGTAGCTTGGGTCCTTATTATAGGAATTATCTTCGTTGCTATGAATTTACGGGCTCCGTTAACTTCGGTAGGATCTTTAATTGGATTCATTCGGGACGATCTTCAAATTTCGAATACATTGGCAGGGATGATTACGACGTTACCATTGTTAGCTTTTGCATTTTTCTCTCCGATTGTGCCTAAGTTAGCACGTCGATTTGGTATTGAAGTCGTCATTTTTGTGTCTATCGTATTTCTTATGCTCGGAATAGCTCTCCGTTCTTTGTCGGGAATCGTTACTTTATATATTGGAACAGTTATTCTTGGATTGGCTATTGCTGTTGCGAATGTGTTATTGCCTAGCCTGATTAAACGAGAGTTCCCTACTCGAATGGGTTTGATGACAGGCATGTATTCCATTTCTATGAACTTGTTAGGAGCCATCGCTTCTGGAATTAGTGTTCCTATTGCAATTGGACTTGGATTTGGATGGCAGGGTGCACTCGGAATTTGGGGTATACTTAGTTTTGTTTCGATTTTATTTTGGTTACCGCAAATGAAACGCCGTAAGAGGGAAGTCGTTTTCGCTCAAAAGCAAACGACGGTCAGTACTCCTGTGACGTTATGGCGCTCAGGCCTCGCGTGGCAAGTCACTTTATTCATGGGATTACAGTCGTTAGTGTTTTATGTGCTTATCACCTGGCTCCCGGAAATTTTAAAACATCAAGGATTAGGTGTAGATGAATCGGGTTGGTTGCTATCCTTGATGCAGTTAGCGTTGCTTCCGTTTACTTTTATCGTTCCGATCCTTGCAGGACAAATGTCGAGCCAGCGTTCGTTAGTGACTGTTACGACGATATTATATTTAATTGGAATTTTTGGATTGCTTTATGGAAGTGTGAATTTCATTGTTTTCTGGATTATCCTTTTAGGGATTGGAGTCGGGTCTGCTTTTAGTTTAGCGATGATGTTTTTCGGGTTGCGGACGGAGAATGCCCAACAAGCAGCTGAGCTTTCTGGGATGGCTCAATCCATAGGATATTTGCTTGCAGCGATCGGTCCAACTCTTTTCGGGTATTTGTATGATATAACGAATAGCTGGACGATTCCCCTTCTCACGTTAGTTGGCGTATCGATCCTAATCTTTCTATTTGGTTTAGGTGCAGCAGGAAATCGATATGTACAGGTAAACAAATCGTGAGTCTCATACTTAAATTGTAAAGACGGTCGCTGTGGTAAAATAATGGGTGTGCTAAGATGGTTCCACATTTGATAGGCATGAAGAGAAGCCGGTATTAGTGAGATTAAACGAGAGATAAGTGACGATAGAAGAAGCGTATAGAAGACAGCAGTGTTTCAAAACTATCTTTTCTAATATGTCACCTTGAATGCATGATTAAGCCTCCATACAATATAGTGTACGTGGATAGTAGTGGATAAATATCTAACTGTTGTTTGAAAAGTATTTGCGAATTAAGACTGATTTTTGTTGAATAAGCACTTATCCTAACGGTTATCTTTATTTTGCTCAGCTTCGATGGAGCACATGTTGTTGTATGGAAAGACGAGTGAGTCTAACCCGATTTGCTCTATAAATCTTTTACTAGTGATTGGATTGATATGGTTTGGCAAAACGGTGGTTACGCTAAACGAGAGTAATGTAGATAAAGGAGTTTTCTGTCAATCTTTAGCAAGATTATGAAATTATTGCATGCATTTTACTTCTTGATATAAAGATTATATACTAGCATTGGTAGGAAGAAGATGGGATTTGGTTTGTTAAGGATTGCGCTTATTAGTATAAAGATCATAACTTTTGGAACAAGAGGGTTAGCTCAGTCAATTTCCTGTCGATAGATGGGATGAACCGAGAAGCCCCCACTTCAAGCGACCCGTAAGGGTGGTAAGTGGTGTTTAATTTTAAGGAGGATTTTAAAATGGCAAAAGATCGTTATCAGCGTGGGATTGAAGTTGTGAAGGAGTTTACTGTACCGGAGCCTAATAATCCTACGGGCCATATGGATATTGGTGAGGGATTTAATGATATTGCGCCAGATTTAGAGAAATATGTAGTTGAGTTTGCGTTTGGTGATATTTATGCCCGACCGGGAATTGATAAAAAACAAAAGGTGATTACTACGATTTCCGCTCTCGTTGCTCAAGGAGTGCCGCAAATTGAAATGCATGTGAAAACAGGATTAGCGGTTGGATTAAAACCAGAAGAAATTGTTGGTTGCATTATCCATCTTATTCCGTATACAGGATTTCCGCGTGTGTTGAATGCTTTAAAATCGGCGCAACGAGTCTTTGACGAACGTGGCATTAAAGTCGAAACACCTGAAGTTTAATGAATTAGAAAAGCATACAAGATAAACCGAGGTCAATCACTCGATCTGTGTGTCGGTGATAACTCCTATGATAAAATGGCTCTGAATCAGCAGTTTTGTTGATGTAAGAGCTTTTTTGTTTTGGAATATAAAAAGGATAGGAATTGTTCAACTTGTTGTAAGTGTAAAACACAGGTTAATCTGAAGGGATGATCGCATGTCTAAAACAAAAGATGAAATCATATTAAGAGGTTTGAAAGAAAACAATTTAAAAAATATTGACTTAAACATACCGAAAGAAAAAATGACGGTTTTTACAGGGCTATCGGGTTCGGGAAAAAGTTCGGTTGTTTTTCATACGTTAGCAACAGAAAGTCGCAGGCAAATGACGTTGAATTATCCTCTGTATGTGAGAAATCAAATGCCGAGATATGAACGACCTCATGCTGATCTTATGCAAAATCTTAGTCCGGTTGTCGTTGTCGAGCAAAGGCAAATAGGCGGCAATTCTCGCTCAACCGTTGGCACGTATATGGATATTCATCCGTTAATTCGGCTATTGTTTTCTAGAATTGGCAAACCAGCGCTCGGCTCTGCGACGGATTTTTCAAGCCAAAGTTCGTTCGGAAGCTGTCCGAAATGTCATGGGTATGGTGAAGTGATAGCCCCAGATTTACATAAACTCGTCGATTTTAATAAGTCACTTCGGGAACATGCGGTACGCTTTAAGCCATTATCGCCTTCAGGTTGGCAAGGTAGATGGATGATGACAGGTGGGTTATTCGATCCAGATTTGCCGATCAAGGACTATCCTAAAGAAACATTACAGCTTTTTTTATATGGTCCTCCGCAAGGAGAGAAGATTTTTGCGCCTTTCCATACGAAAAACGGTCCCCAGCCTCATGAGTGGGATGGTTTGTTGCCTCGATTTACGCGTTTGTATATTAATCGAGATGTGTCCAAGCTCAAGCAAGTATCCGAAGAGGATGTTTTTGCTGTATCGACTCGTTCGTTATGTCCAACATGCAAAGGCTCAGGCTTAAATCCAAAAGTTTTAGAGTGTAAAATCAATGGCTTTCATATTGCAGATTACGATCGGTTAGAATTGACAGAGTTACTTGCAGAACTAACGAAAATAACTAATCCGATGGGTGAATCGATTGCCCAACAAGCGATCCTTCCCGTTCAACAGCTGATTGACATGGGCTTAGGTTATTTAAGCTTATCGAGAAGAATGGGCACTTTATCTGGTGGCGAAGCGCAAAGAGTGAAAATTGCGCGCCATTTAGGCAGCAGTCTGAACAATATGACGTACATTTTTGATGAGCCGAGTGCGGGACTGCATCCAGAGGAAGTCGATTTGCTTATCCAAATGTTAAAAAAGATAAAAGACAATCATAATACAGTCATTGTCATCGAACACGATTTGTCCGTCATTAAAGCAGCGGATGAAATCATCGAGATGGGCCCGAGAGCCGGTGTACATGGAGGAGAAGTCGTCTTTCAAGGAAAATTAGATGGGCTTAAAAACTCACAAGCGGTTACGATGTTAAACGATACGTTAACGATCAATAAAAATCCACGGGTAAGCAACGATTTTTTTACAATCGAACGTGCGAATCAAAATAACTTAAAAAATATTAGTGTCGATATTCCTAAACATGTGCTCGTTTCGATTTGTGGCGTTTCAGGTTCAGGGAAAAGTTCGTTCATGTTGGAAGCATTTCCAGAACGTTATCCAGAAACGATTATGGTTGGACAAGCAAGTATTGGCGTTTCAAGCCGTTCAACACTTGCGACGTATATGGGGATAATGGATGATATTCGCACTATATTTTCGAAAGGAACAGGTCAGCCAGCAGGTTTGTTCAGCTTTAATTCATTAGGGGCTTGTCCGATTTGTAACGGAAAAGGTGTGACAATACCAGACGTTGCGTTTGCCGATCCCGTAACGGTGTGCTGTGAAGAATGTAACGGAATGAGATATTCAGATGAAGCGTTATCGTATCGCTACCGTGATAAAAATATTGTCGAGATTTTAAATTTAACGATTGATGAAGCATTAGATTATTTTACATTACCAAAGATTATAAAAAGAGTGAACACGTTACAAGAAGTAGGCTTAGGCTACCTCACGTTAGGACAAACAACAAGTTCGTTAAGCGGAGGTGAGGTTCAACGACTGAAACTTGCGAGCCACTTACAAAAAAAAGGGCAAATTTACGTATTAGATGAACCTTCGTTAGGGTTGCACAAGCAAGATAATGATAAATTGCTAGACGTGTTTCAAAAGCTCGTCAACCGAGGGAATTCTGTCATCATTATCGAACATAATTTAGACTTTATCGCGGCGAGCGACTACGTCATCGAATTAGGTCCAGGTGGTGGAAAAGAAGGCGGGCATATCGTATTTGAAGGTACACCAGACGAGATGCTATACGCTGACACATTAACTGCGAAATGGTTAAAGGAATTGCGTTAAGGAGGATTTTAGTAATTGATTTTCCCCGCTTATTGAAGTGGGGGTTTTTTTATCATTTCTTTGTTATCTGAAGAGAAATGTATTTTTGTTTTGATATACTCATGTTGTTCCTTATATGATTTAAAATGGATAAAAGCTTTCTGAATTTTTCTATCGTTTTTGGCGTTGTTATATATGTCTAACCGTTTCAGAATTTCCTTAGGTTTATCGTAAAAATTCGCTGTCATTAAAGTTTTACTTATTAAATATAATACTTTTAATGAAAAGTGTCATGTCATGAAGATCAATACATCGTTAATTTTTAACAGTACTTGAAAGATAATTTATTTTCAAAGTTGTTCTTTGTTTTTATTTGCTCAAATTATTTATTTTTAAAAATGTTTTAAGTGATGTACTTGAGCTAAATGAGTGAATGGATTTATCAATTTTTTGTGCATTTTATAGATTTACATTTTACAATAACATGGTGAAAATTGGAAGAAGATCGCCGGTGATAAAGCGAATTTTATAAATTCAAAATGAAAGTCAACAGCGATTTTTAATTATTAAGATTTAATTGATAATTTTTAATTATACTGTTAATCTAAATAATGGAGTTGTTTATTATATAAATAATGCAAATGGTAAGTATATCCAAATAGGAAATCGCAACATGTTTCATGAGGTAAGCAGAGAAGAAATCAAACATTAAGGAGATAAGACAGGTACTAAGTGAGTATTTTGACTATATTGAAATATTTTGGAATTGTAAGCGTATGCAAAAGGGCGAGGAAATTACATATTACAAATAGTAACTATATTCGCAGTGTGAAGAACAATTGATTGTTCTTCAAAATGAGAGATTTATGGGTAAAATGATAGCGGTTACATTAAATTGCTCATTTTATTGATAGGTCAAATGACAGGATTACGTGCAAATGTTTACGAATTGACGAGACGATGTGTTGTATTTCCAGTTGTAGTGTAGCTTGATATGCGGAAGAAAGTTATCCGCAATTCAAGATAAATAATAACAAAATAAAAAAAGGAGGTAACGAAAGAATCGACTTTTGAGAGAAGAATATTGGACATGTAAAAAGGGGGAGATTGGGACATGGATATTGTAAGTATTGTCGGTGTAATCATTGCCCTTTCATTACTTATATTCCTTGCTTTAAAGGGATATAATCTCTTAATCATTTCATTAGTAGTGTCGGTTTTAATAGCAATTACGAGTGGAATCCAAATTAATGAAGCTTTGACGAGTAATTATATTGAAGGCTTTGTCAATTTTGTAGCAAACTACTTTTTAATTTTCTTTTTTGGGGCCCTTTTCGGAAAAATTATGGAAGATAGTGGCGCAGCTACGAGTATTGCAAGAGGGATTTTAAAAGTAACTGGAAAAAACAGTCGTTTATCTGTAATTGTAGCGATTATGGTGATTACTGGAGCTTTAACTTATGGTGGTGTTAGTCTGTTTGTTGTCGTATTTACAATTATGCCAATTGCTAGACCGATTTTTAAAGAGATGAATATTCCATGGCCTATTTTTATCGGTGCTGCGTTTTTAGGCTCAGGAACGTTTACGATGACGATGCTTCCAGGAACACCTCAAATACAAAACTTAATTCCGATTAATTATTTGGACACAACAGCTACGGCAGCGCCGATCGTCGGTTTAGTTGCAACAGTTGTCGTTATCCCTTTTGGTTTATGGTGGCTTACTCGAGAAGATAAAAAGTATCAAGCAAATAACTTAGGCTATGAAGAAACAAAAGGAGATGATACGTTTCAAGGAGAAAATAAGGTAACCTATCCATCTTTTATTGTGAGTGTCATCCCTTCTATTGTGTTACTAGTTTTGTTAAATGTTGTAAAAATTAGCATTGAGTTATCGTTAGCATTAGCAGTAGTTACTGCAGGAATTATGTTCTATAAAAAATTAGACTCCCCAATGAAAACATTTAATGTTGGTGCTATGAATGTTGCTGCTCCGATTTTAAACACGAGCGCGGTTGTTGGATTTGGAAGTGTTGTTTCTGCGACGGTCGGATTCGAAATGATGCAAAGTGCGATTCTTAGCATACCGGGTCATCCTCTCATCTCTTTTGCCGTCGCAACGAATATTATTGTCGGTATTACCGGTTCAGCTTCTGGTGGATTAGGAATTGCGCTCGATACGTTAGGAGAGCATTACGCTACACAAGTGAATCCAGAGGCGTTACATCGCATTGCTTCGATAAGTTCTGGTGGATTAGATTCCCTGCCACATAACGGTGCTGTTGTTACTGGATTAACCGTAGCAGGTTTAACACACAAAGAAGGCTATAAGCCTGTATTTTGGATTTGCTGTATCGCCCCTCTGTTAGCTTTAGTCGCAGCTTTAATTACCGCGTTTTTGATTTATGGATAGAAACAGCGATAGTATGAGTCGTAGTTCTAAAAGTAGTAATATTTTTTTAAACATACTAACCGTTTAGTGAGGAACTATTTCAATTATTGATAATGACGAATCAAAAAGGCAACAGGACGAGGTTATAATCAATATCAAAAAATCGTTCCTGCTCATGCCCTTAATATAAAAAAGACAAGGAGCTGATTCGCAATGGTTGTAAAAGAGGGAGATTTACTTTGGGAACCGTCAGAAAAGCAAAAAGAGGAAGCGAATATTATAAAATATATGAACTGGTTGGAGGAAACGCGGAATGTATCCCATCAATCCTATGATGATCTTTGGAATTGGTCCGTAAATCATTTAGAAGATTTTTGGGAATCAATATGGGAATATTATCAAGTAAAGTCCTATACCCCTTATGAATCTGTATTGAAAAATGACCGTATGCCAGGCGCCGAGTGGTTTTCAGGTGCTACGCTAAATTATGCTGAACATATTTTACGTCATGCGAAACCGGATAAAACTGCGATTTATTACAAATCGGAAAATCGACCGTTGAAAGAAATGAGTTGGAAAGAGTTAACCGAAAAAACAGCTTCTGTTGCTGCATATTTAAAAAGTGTTGGCGTCGAACGCGGGGACCGAGTAGTCGCATATATGCCGAATATACCTGAGACCATTATTGCCTTTTTAGCAACAGCTAGTATTGGTGCGATTTGGTCTAGCTGTGCTCCAGAATTTGGGGTTGGTAGTACGCTAGATCGTTTTCAGCAAATTGAGCCGAAAATTTTATTTACTGTCGATGGATATCGGTATAATGGAAAGGCAAACCCGCGAATGGAAACCGTAGAGAAACTAAAGGAAAGTCTCCCAACTGTAGAACAAGTTGTCATTCTCCCATACTTAGAGGAATACCTCGATATTCGTAATTTGGAGAATTCAGTTCGTTGGGAAGAAGTGATGGAATACTCCGGTGAACTTATCTTTGAGCCAGTCCCTTTTGATCACCCATTATGGATTTTATATTCTTCAGGAACGACTGGTTTGCCAAAAGCGATTGTTCAAGGTCATGGTGGGATATTACTTGCACATTTTTCGGTTAACTTGCAATCGAACGTAACAGCTAATGATCGTTTTTTCTGGTACACAACGACAGGTTGGATGATGTGGAATATTGTCGTAGGGGTCATGACGACTGGGGCTTCGGTTGTTTTATATGATGGAAGTCCAGGCTATCCAGATTTAGGGGTTCTCTGGCGGTTAGCAGAAGAAACGAAATTAACAACTTTTGGCACGAGCCCAGCATTTATTTTAAATTGTATGAAAGCTGGGATGAAACCAGGAGAAACGTATGATTTGTCCCATATACATACGTTCTCATATACTGGTGCCCCCTTATCTCCGGAAGGTTTTAAGTGGGTGTATGATGAAGTAAAAAGCGATGTACGGTTAGCACCTAGTAGTGGTGGAACAGATATATGCGCAGGAATTGTTAGTGGTTCTCCACTGTTACCTGTTTACGCAGGGGAAATTCCCGGTAGAAATCTTGGTGTCGCTGTTTACGCTTATAATGATAATGCTCAACCAGTAACAGATGAAATAGGGGAATTGGTGATGACAAAGCCTTTTCCATCCATGCCTTTGTTTTTCTGGAATGATCAAGACAATAAGCGTTACAAAGAAAGTTATTTCGACCATTTTCCTGGAGTATGGAGACATGGAGATTTAATTAAAATAACCGAGCGAGGTAGTGCAATTATTTATGGTCGATCTGATGCAACGATTAACCGCCTAGGTGTCCGAAGTGGATCGAGCGAAATTTACAATGCGGTAGAAGCTGTCCCTGAAGTGATGGATAGTCTTATTGTTGATTTGAGTGGTTATTTCCATCAGCCGTATATGCCATTGTTTGTCGTCTTACGTGAAGAGATGACATTAACTGATTCCTTAAAGGATAAAATTAACCGAAAGATTAAAACTGACGTATCCCCGCGTCTTATTCCAGATGATATTTTTGCAATAAAGGAAGTACCGAGGACATTAACAGGCAAGAAAATGGAGATACCTGTTCGTAAAATTCTTCTTGGCACGCCCGTAGAAAAAGCGGCAAGTGTAGATGCTATGAGCAACCCTGATTCGATTAATTATTTTGTACAATTAGCCAATTCTAGTCGCTTTACACAAAATAGCAATATGTAAAGTGCCTAACGGTTAATATCTTATGTAAATACAACTAAATTTTATTAAGTTCACAATTTAGAGGGGCGTTAGATTTTGTGGTATTCTTATTAGCCATCTTATCTTCGAAGCACTAGTGATCTTTACTTCCTGAACAATAAGATGGTCGGGCCCATAATAATCATACAGTTCAACAAACGGGTCATTTTGTTGAAGAGGGAGGAGAAATGGAG
This sequence comes from Pueribacillus sp. YX66, assembly GCF_041725775.1. NCBI lineage: Bacteria > Bacillati > Bacillota > Bacilli > Caryophanales > Bacillaceae > Pueribacillus > Pueribacillus sp. YX66. The sequence continues at coordinate 26,204 of NZ_JBEUEL010000038.1, forward strand.
TGATAAGAACACGAAACATAACAATTTAGTAATTTTATAAGAGGTTCTCCGTTGCGAGATATTTGCTGAAGGTTTAATGATGTTAACGAGCGGGCAGTTTTTGAAATATATTTAAGACGTATAGGATTGGATTTTTTATACATTACAAGTGCAGGTCGTATACAGAATCAACCATTTAGTCTTATGGTAGGATAAAGCTTAGTTGTGTACAATTAAATTTTTTTAGGATTAAGGAAAAAATGGAGTGAAGTTGACTTGAGATGTGGAGCGAAACGCTTTCTTGTTGAAGTGGAAGCAGATGGAGGAAAACAGTACAAAACTGTAATTGCAAGAACACCGGCTGAAGCAAGGAAGATGGTTCGCTTAAAGTGTGGAGATCAGATTCATGTCATTTCTGTTAGACGTGAGTAAAGGTTAATCTCGTTCACGCTTGTCCTTTTAAGGGGCAGGCGTTTTTTCCTAAATAGCAGCCTAAAACGTGCAATGACGATTATTAGCCTTTTTATTATTAATCGGTCTTCGCATTTTTGAGTTTTGTGCGTATTTTTATTTCTTAATTTGTTAGAAGATAGTATAGATTGCACACCATTTTGTGCAAGTTTAATAACTAATTCGAACGCTTCCTGTTTTGGGTTTTAAGTTTTTTAGCTCGTTTTCCATCGGGTTAACTAGCGGGCGGATTGTGATGTATTCCTATTAAAAACGCCACTATATTCCCTTGATATTATTTAATACGTTTATTAATATTAACGTTTGTATACATCTTTTTATTATGTCTCAATAAAGTCGGAGATGACGTAAAATATTTTGTGTAAAGGTCTTTTCAATAAAAAATAGGTAGGGTATCCTCGGAATTGTCGGATTCCAT
>NZ_JBEUEL010000039.1:0-26506 GCF_041725775.1 Pueribacillus sp. YX66
CGTTAGGGTTATTTTCTATCAAGAGTGGATCAGTTTTCAATTGTCATGGTGGATCACTTTTAAGTTACCATATACACGTATTGAAGAAGTGTCAGACGAGACGATAAGAAGAATAAAAAAAATTCATAATAAAGATATGTTGCTATATCGATTTGCACAGAAGTTGTTAAAAAAGCATTTAAGTAAGCTTGATGATCAACAATTAACTGAGTTGAGAGATTTTAAAAATAAACAAATTGAATTTGAATTAAATCACGAGGCATAACAGGTGTGGATATTCAAATTGTGATTACGTTTATTATTGTTATAACAATGATTGCTTTATTTATGCTTAACCGTTTTCAGATGTATCAAGTATTTTTAGCGAGTGTTGTTTTACTTTGGATTTTTAATATTGTATCACTACGAGATATATTTGAAAGTTTTATCAATGAAACGATTTTTATGATTGCTATGTTGTTTCCAGTTATTACTGTCATTCAACAGTCAACGGATTTTAAGACATTATTATATCGATTAATGGTTAAAGCTCAATCGTATCGACAAGTTGTCGTGCGAATGATGACTTTCACATCTTTATTTTCAGCTTTTTTTAATAATACACCTCTCGTTATGATGATGATCCCAATTATAAAAAAATGGGGAATGCGTTCAAACATACCTGCTTCGAAATTACTCATTCCACTATCCTATGCGGCAATCGTTGGAGGAATGTGTACATTAATCGGAACAGCGACTAATCTCATTGTTAGTTCTTTATTGGAACAATCTGGTTATGAACGTTTACACATGTTTGAGCTTTCTGTTATAGGTGTACCGATAGTAGTAGTTACGATGATGTACGTTGCACTAACGGGGAATCAGTTACTTCCAGCATTACCTAATAAACGATTAAGCGGTACTAAAGAGCAACTACTGACAATCCATTCGAAAAAGCAACGATTAAACGTCCTGCTTTTTTTTATTATGCTTCTTATTGTTTCATTTCAACAAGTAACGATGTTTCAAGCAATGTTCATTTTACTCATGATCTACCTTTTTAATCGTTCTTTACGATTTAAAAATGCAATTTCCAGTATAAATTGGAGATTGTTGACAATTGTCGGATCATCTTCTGTTTTGGCCATTGCGCTAATAAATTCAGGCACAACGAATGTACTCGCAGACTGGTTAATTAAAAATGTTAAACATGAATATGTTTTACTTCTTATTATCTACAGCTTAACAAACGTGCTAACCGAATTTATATCAAATTACGGTGCTGCTGCATTTATATTTCCGATTGCTTTATCGTTGTCATCCGAACTGTCTTTAAATATAATGCCTTTTGCAGTTGCAATTGCGATTGCAGCTTCAGCGAGTTTTTCAACACCAATCGGATATCAGACAAATTTACTCATCTATGAAAAAGGAGGATATCGATTTGTTCATTTTTTGAAAATAGGTTTAAGTTTAAATATTCTCATTATGCTTATTACGCTCGTGCTCATTCCGATTTTTTGGAACTTCTAGAAAGAGGGGATTGACTTGGAACAGCACCTTTATTGGCATTCACATAAAATCACGAAACAGGATCGTCAATATGTTCATGGTCACAAAAGTTATGTGTTATGGTTTACAGGGTTATCAGGGTCTGGCAAGTCAACGTTAGCGAATGCATTAGAGTGTGAGCTTTATCAGCTAGGTTTATCAACGTATATTCTTGATGGTGATAACGTTAGGCATGGATTAAACTCAGATTTGTCATTTTCAGAACATGATCGGAAAGAGAACATTCGCAGAATCGGTGAAGTTTGTAAATTGTTCGTAGATGCGGGTTGTATTGTGTTAACAGCATTTATTTCACCTTATCGAGAAGAGAGAAAAAAGGTTCGTAAGTTACTACGTGAAGGTGAATTTATAGAAATCTATGTAAATTGTCCACTTGAGACTTGCGAGAAAAGAGATCCGAAAGGGCTGTATGCTTTAGCTAGGGAAGGCAAGATTAAAAATTTTACTGGTATTTCAAGTGAATATGAACCTCCGATAAACCCTGAAATCATCGTAGACACAGATGAAAAATCAATACAGGAAAATGTTGACGACATCATTCAGTATTTGTTGGATAAGCGACTTCTTTAAAACAATTCTGTTAGCATCGCTTGAAAATGATTTGCGTATTGTTTTAGGGAAAAATTTTCTTTCACGAAGGCTGCACTATGTTCTGTTAATTTATTTCTTAACGTAGTATTTAATATTAAGTCTCTTGCTTCATTCACGGCCTGACTATAATTACTATGGGTATACAATTTTCCAGTAACATTATGAAATACGAAAGATTGTACTCCGTCTGAGTTTGATGTTAAAACAGGACATTTACAGCTCATAGCTTCAAGAACTGCATAGCCAAACCCTTCAGTTAACGAAGTGGATAATACGAAACCACCAGAGTCTGCAATTGTAGAATAGTAATTTGGCATTTCAGCATGTGGGATATTGTGATGCATTTTGACCATTTTCTCCATGCTGAGTTGTCTTAACTTTTGCTCAAATGCTTTCTTTTGGCTCGGGGTCGTTAACGTATCATCAATAAACATCCACAATTCCAAATTTGGAAATTCTTGCAGTAAATGATTCACAATCATTAAACAGTCTTGCCAATTTTTATTTTTTTCGATTCTCCCAACCCATCCAATAATATAGTTATATTGTTCTACTTGTTGCTTATGCTTATAGGAAAAAACATTTGTATCAATACAATTATGAAAAGAAAACTTTTTTTTGTTTGGAAAAATCTCTTTTGTCAATTGTTGGAGATGGGGTGTTTTTGGATAAAGGAGCGCGTCACTATAATTTTCAATATTTGCTCGTGCAACATATTTTAGAAATGTGTTAGCTTCACTTTTTGTACCGAGACCTTGCAATTCAAAAATGAGTGGACCATTGAAGCCGAAAGAACGAATGCGCTTCAATAAATTTGCGTCACTATTCACGATAATCGCATCGTAACGTTCATTTTTAATTAACGTTTTAATTTCTCCATTGTCGTTCGAAATAAACACTTTTGAATCTAGAAGATTTTTCATTCCTGAGCCCGATTGCAAATATAAAAAATGTGTATTAATGTTCACGATCTTGAGAGACTTTTCACGTTGGCGATTTAACGTTTCCATGCCTCCGCTCGGCAAATAGTAACAAAACAGTGTTTTCATCGCAACCGCTCCGATCTTGTTCGATGAATGATGAAATTTAAGATAAATAAGAATGAGGCCTAATTTATAAAGAGCCTCATTCACTGTAATGATTTGGACGCCAAGAACTTTTTCCGCAGGACCTACATCTTTTTTTCATCTGCCTACCGCTGAAAAATGAAGAAGGTTTCATCGTTTGTCTCGTTTTTATCCGATTATAAATCGATTGTAAATCTTTTTTATTCAAATGGACACTCCATTCCGATGTGTTTTTTTATTTACTCTATTCATTCTTCGCGTTTCTGTGTATTTTTTTAAAAGGATTAATTGGGTCATAGTTGGTTGTCTTTCTTTTATCAAATGGATTAATTGGGTTAACGTGTTGAGAAGAAATAGAAGAGTTTTTTTTAAAAGGATTAAATGTAGAGTTTTGCAGTGAATGATTCGAAGTCGGATGGACAGACTTTGTTAGTTCAGGTGGTGTTTCAGGCCAAATTGAATTATAAAGCAGCTTCTGTACGTGAGCAAAATGAGAATTTACAGGATGTAATATATGATTAATTAACTTTTCATAAATCGGAAATGAGATGTGAGATATCGATGTCATTTCGTCCCTCATGTAAAATTGGATGATTAAATAAGCGATAATTTCCATTTGTCGTTTTAATGAAAAATGGCAAAATGTGATTGCTATATTTTTATCTCGTTTCGGGAGCCATACACTGCGATGAATTAAAAATTGTAAATTTTTATAGTAGTTCTTCATATATTTTAGATGATACTTTACATGATTGATATGAATTGAAATCGGGATATGATGATCCTCTTTAATAGAAAAAGCTTGAATGACTAGATTACTTTGTTCTTCATGATTACTAAATTGGATGTTCGTATGTTTTAACAATGAGTGTAAAAACTCGTAACTGTTTTCACTTTTAATGAACACACTATTGTTAGATAATCCAGGTTGGAGTGATCCCGTTTCTGCATCAAATAATAACCCCCAATACGGCGCCAGTGCAGCAAGAGCTTGTATTTCATTTTCTTGTAAACGTGAAAGAACGTTATTTTTATACGTAATCGTTTGAATCATTCGATCACCTCAAAGAAATGGGCATCTGCAGGAGTTACATTTAACCCTCTTTATCCATAGTATGTAGTGAATTACCCATTTATGATAAAGAAAGGAATGAACTACATGGGCCACAAACATTGTCACGGACAGCTTACGAAGGAAGTAAGCGGTCTTCAAGATGAATGTATTAGGGTTCAGAAGGTTTATGACTGGGTTACAGATGCGCTGACGGTAGAAAAGCATTTTCATTTTAGTCATGAGCAATTAAAAATGATTGAAAATGCGATGGATGATCCGAGTCGTAGACCTTTACGGATCGTTTGCAAAACGCCAAGAACCGGAAACTTATTCGGATTAAATAAACATGACAAACATTCACATTTAGATGTTTATTGTGAACAAGTGGGAGAGCGTCAAGATGTAAGAGTTCCGGTAAATGGCAGCTTTGCAGATGCTCAACTCGTAGACTTATTGTTTACAGCGGATATTAAAGTTGCAGTCATTGACCGTCATGGAAAGGAAGTAACGAACTTATGGTGCAACGCTTCTGTTTTTGAACCATTTGTTTTATGTGCACCGGAAGGAACAGAACTATTTTGTAAAATCACAAAAGTCATTTGTAGAATTCCGTCGGGAACAGTATTGCTCAATTCACCATGCCCGAAATCATTCACCCTTCAAGTTACATTCTGCGTTGATATTCAAGTTGAAGCGGAAGTAAAGCTTGAAGTATTAGCGAAGTTCTGTTCGCCGAGGGAAAATGATATAGAAGTACCTGAAGTCGGTGAACAATGTCCTGACATTACATTCCCAGAACAATGTCCAGATATTTTTCCAAGACAAAGCACAGAATGCTCCGGAAAAGCGGACGCTTCAGGATTTACAAAGCATGAAGCGACCGAGCAAGGAAAAGTCGGAATTTACGCAGATATCGCACCAAATTTTAACTTAGCAAACAGCGAATTCGCAATGGACTTTCATGACAAAGACACATCAGATGGTTTAGACCACCTTACATTTAAAGCGGTACAATTTGATCGTCAATCACTAACATGTGAACCATGCTACAAAGATGGTTTAATGCTGAAAGTTAGCGGAGTAGGTCGTACTAAATCGGGTAGATTGCTAGACTTTAACTTAGCTCTAGTCGATAGCTCGTCAGGAGATCAATTTCAAGTACAACTCTTTGATCAAAAAGGCAGAAAAGAGTTTGACACTGGCATTGTCGATGTAAAAGAAGGAAAAGTAAAAATCAAAAAATAGTTAATAGGCTACATGTTTATGTGGCCTTTTTTGTTCTATATTGCAAAGGTTGTTCTAATGGAACTACTTGTAAAATAATTTTTCATATGATGAGACAAACTCAACTCCAGTCACGAAACATACACTAATGTAGAGTGTAAAGGAGGGGTTCATTTGGCTGAATTAGGTAAGCTCAGTCATTCGAGATTAATGTTAAGAACAAAGTATTATCGTGATAAAACGTTAAATTTAGAAAAACAAGTTCAACATTCCGCCAAAGAAATCGAATCGTTAAAATACGATGTAAAGATGTTGCAGGAGGAAAATGGTCACTTAATTAATCGTGTTGAAGAATTAAAGGCAATCGCAAACATGAATGAAATTGAAAAATTACAATGCGAAAACAATTTACTCCTTAAAAAATTAGAACAGATTAGTCGGGAGCAACATGAGAATCAGTCAAATGTAAATGAAAAAATTAATGAGTATGAACAATTATTAAGCGAAATTCAGAAAGATATAATAACGAAAGAACAAGAATTGGACTACTATAAATCAAAAGTAAAATCATTAGAGAAAAATAATAAAATATATTCGTTTACGTCTGCTCAAAAAAATACGCCTGTGAATAAACTACCGGATGTTACTGATATAATGGAAGTCATCGCTTACTTTGACTATTCGCTTGTCAAAAAAACTGATCATGAATGGATAGTGTTCGGTGACTTTCATATAAAAAATTTCGGCAGTGATCCGTTCGTTAATCCAAGCGTTTGCTTCCGTTTTTCACCGCCTGAAGCAACAAATTTGAAAGGTAAAATTTTGTCAGTCGATCAGGCAGCGATTCATAACGAGATACAAGAAACTCATCGTAACCAATGGATGTTTTTACAATCAAATTGGGCAGAAGAAGCGAAAGAAAGAGGAGAGATTTGGATTGCTCCAACAACGCTGATGCGCTTGTCTAAAGGTGAAACAGTGACGTTACAAAGCTTTCAAATTCCGGTCACTCTCCCTTTTTCTTGTTCACTAATTGTTGAAGGTTTTGTTTATTCTTCTGAATCAGATACAAAAATAAAATCAAGTAACAATATTAGTATGACTTATTGAGAAAAAACAATAAGAGAGACTTAAAGGAAAGAAATGAAACACCTTCTGTTATTTGTTGTAAAACAGATAGGTGTTTTTTTCGCAGGAGATTTGTGGAAGTTGTCGAATCATCTTGAATGAAAGGGAGGTCAATTGAATGTTATGTGCTTTAAATGAAAAAGGTGAAATGATTTCATTAGTAAAGAAAACTGATATACAAAAGAGAGGGCAAAATTTTTTTTGTCCTGTCTGTCATAAACGCGTCATATTAAAAGCTGGTTCAAGCAGGAGGTGGCATTTTGCTCATTATTATGACACCAATTGTGGAACGACAGAGTCAGAATCAGAGTATCATTTAAAAGGAAAAGAATGGCTGTATGAATGGTTAATAGATCAAGGCTTTCGTGCAGAACTTGAAACCTATTTTCCTGAGATTAAGCAACGAGCTGACCTCTATGTAACATCCCCGATGAACACCCCGATAGAATTTCAATGTTCAACAATTCGTGACGATCTTTTTTTTACTCGTACGTTAAATTATATAATATTAAATAAAAAGCCTTTGTGGATTTTAGGTGGAAATCGCCTTGAACGATTAGGGACATATACGTTTAAATTGAATCGCATGGAATGGATGGCGTTGAATGAAACGAGTTTTACTCCTAACGAGCCATTCTTACTCTATTTTTGTCCGAAAACTGATTTGTTTGCACTGATTACGAAAATTATTCCGTATTCTACGACAAAAATAATTGGTGATTTGCAATTCTTTCCTCGTAAGCAATTAAAGTATATATCTCTTTTCAAAGACAAGCATCTATATAAGCAAAATAACATACATATTAAACAGTGGCTACAGATGAAAACGAATTGGAGAGTGTACCCGTATCGCCGAAGAACGACAGCCTTTCGTTACGTAAGCCGTATGCTGCAATCTTTAAATAAAGATATTCCACTATTTCCCCGTGAGGCGGGCTTGCCATCTCATTATTTATTTTGGATAGAAACGCCACCGCATCTATGGCAATCCTGGCTACTTATCCAATGCATCATGCCACTCTCTAACGAGCATACGATTCATTTCCGTGAAGTTTATGCACAATTTAAACGGCTCGTTGAAATGCGTGTCTTTACAATTCGCACATTACCACTTATTGAAAAATCCCATTATTCTTTTGCAATTATGAATTATTTGGTTCTCCTTTGTAAAATTGGTATTCTAACTCGGGTTGGAAAAAGTACGTTTAAGAAAAATACGCAAATTCAAATACCGAATACTCTAGATACTGCGTTACAGATGGATAAACAAGTGCAACTCTATTTTTAAACAGAAAAGATGATCTAATATGTTTTTTCAATTAGAATAAACTAATAATTGGAGGTGCTAGCATGTCGGAAGAACAAGCTGTAAAAACATTACCGAAACGAAGTGAAATCCCTGTAGAAGAAACATGGAATTTAGAAGCGATTTTTGCTAATGAGAATGAATGGGAAAAAGAATTTGAGGAAGTCAAAAACCTTTTGCCGAACATGGAAAAATACGTGGGGAGATTAACAGAATCTGCCCATACATTATATGAGGCGTTGACATTGCAGGATGAGATATCACAACGTTTAAGCAAGTTATATACATATGCTAATATGCGTTCAGACGAAGATACGACGAATTCGAAAAATCAAGGATTGAAAGATCGGGCGGCAAATCTTGCAACACAAATGAGTACACAACTCGCTTTTATCGTTCCAGAATTGTTAACAGCTTCGGAAGAACGTTTACAACAATTGCTCGCTGAACATGAACAATTAAAAATATACGCTCATGCAATCGATGAAATTAATCGGCAACGTCCTCACGTGTTAAGTGAGAAAGAAGAAGCGCTTTTAGCTCAAGCGAGCGAAGTGATGCGAACACCGAGCAATACGTTCGGGATGTTAAATAATGCTGATTTAAAATTTCCTGTCATTCAAGACGAGGATGGAAATGAAGTAGAAGTCACTCACGGTCGTTATATTCAGTTTCTTGAAAGTGATGATCGAGAAGTAAGAAAATCTGCTTTTAAAGCTGTTTATTCAACGTATGAAAAATTTATTAACACATTTGCTAGTACGTTATCAGGTGCAGTGAAGCGAAATAATTTTTACGCTACGGTACGCAAGTATAATGATGCGAGGGAGTCAGCATTAAATAGCAACAATATTCCAGTATCAGTTTATGATACGTTAGTCGAAACGATAAACAAACGACTTGACCTTTTACATCGCTACGTAAGTGTAAGAAAAAAGCTATTAAAAGTAGACGAACTTCACATGTATGATTTATATACTCCGCTTATTAAAAACGTTAAAATGGAATTCACGTTTGCTGAAGCGAAAAAGGTGATTTTAGAAGCTTTGGAGCCATTAGGTGAAGACTATGTAAGGACGGTAGAAAAAGGTTTTGAAAATCGTTGGATTGATGTTCACGAGAATGTAGGAAAACGAAGTGGTGCCTATTCTTCCGGGACGTATGGGACGATGCCGTACATCCTTATGAACTGGCAAAACAATGTGAACAATTTATTTACCCTTGCTCATGAACTCGGGCATTCGATGCATAGTTACTATACATGGGAAAACCAACCATACCCGTATGCAAATTACTCGATTTTCGTTGCTGAAGTAGCTTCAACATGTAATGAAGCATTATTAAATCATTACTTACTTAATAAAACGGATGATAAAGATGAAAAGTTATTTTTATTAAATCATTTTTTAGAAGGTTTTCGAGGCACTGTCTTTCGTCAGACGATGTTTGCTGAATTTGAACAACTCATTCATGAAAAAGCAGCAAATGGTTATCCGTTAACGCCCGATCGATTAACAGAAGACTATTACAGTTTAAATAAAAAGTACTTTGGAACAGACATCCACATCGATAAAGAAATTGGATTAGAATGGGCAAGAATCCCGCATTTTTATTACAACTTTTATGTCTATCAATATGCAACAGGCTACAGTGCGGCAGCGGCATTAGCCAAACAAATTTTAGATGAGGGGCAATCAGCAGTTGCTCGTTATTTAGAATTTCTTCGTTCCGGTAGTTCTGATTATCCGATAGAAGTTCTTAAAAAAGCAGGAGTCGATATGACGTCACCTAAGCCTATTATAGATGCACTTCAATTGTTTGAGCGAAATCTTTCAGAAATGGAACATTTACTATAAGTTTTCCGTAATATGATTGTTATGACTCATTCATTCGATTGAAACCTCCATGTAACCTCAGCATGGTACATTTCCATGTGAAGTGATAGGAGGTTTATTTTGTTTATGAAAAAGGAACTTTATCCGATATTTATATATTTATTTATGCTCATTTTAACCGGGTTTGCGTATTCATCACAAGAATATGTCGTTGAAAGAGGCGATACGCTTTGGGATATTTCTAAAAAAACGAATCTATCAATCGAGCAACTAAAAAATTGGAATCATTTAACTTCAACGACCATTTATCCAAATCAAAGATTGAAACTATCGAATGATGAACAAACAGCAACGACGTATAACGTAAAACAAGGCGATACGTTATCAGCAATTGCGGTAAAATTCGGAGTGACAGTTGAACAGTTAATGAGTTGGAACGAACTTGAAAATGAGTTCATTTTTGCTGGTGACAAGTTAGCTGTTCATTCATCAAGTAGAAAAAACAAGAATGAAAATTCGAATGAGATAGAACTTGATGTAACAGCTACGGCCTATACAGCATATTGTTCAGGGTGTTCTGGTACGACTGCGACAGGGATTAATTTACGTGAGCATCCTAAACAAAAAGTAATTGCAGTTGATCCGAATGTTATTCCACTCGGTTCACGAGTATGGGTTGATGGATATGGAGAGGCCATTGCGGCTGATACGGGAAGTGCAATTAAAGGACATAAAATCGATGTATTTATCCCGACAGAAAAGGATGCAATTGACTGGGGTGTAAGAAAAGTGAAAATGAAAGTTTTATCTTGAGTCAAAGAGGTTCCCTTCCCAATGGGAAGGGGCACTTTGGCTTTTTTTTAAGCTCACAATTCGTCTTGCTATTTTATTGAAAGTTATATTGTAACGTTTTCTTTTGCTTTTTGGGTATAGTATAGTATACGTACAAGATGGAATTGTAAAGGTGAGGCTAAAACATGAAAACATCCATTTATAGCTTAACGCTAAATCAGCTGGAAAATTGGCTTGTTGAACGACAACAGAAAAAGTTTCGTGCTGAACAAGTGTGGGATTGGTTATATCGAAAACGAGTTACACGTTTTACAGATATGAAAAATGTTAATAAACAGTGCATTGAGTTGCTTGAGCAACATTTTGTCATTCGGACGTTAGTCGAAGAAGTAAAACAACAATCATCAGACGGAACAATGAAGTTTTTATTTAAATTACTAGACGGTAATTTAATCGAAACAGTGTTAATGCGTCATCATTATGGGTTATCTGTTTGTGTTACGACACAAGTCGGCTGCAATATCGGATGCAGCTTTTGCGCAAGTGGTCTTTTGAAAAAAAGTCGTGATTTAACGACAGGTGAAATCGTTGAACAAATTATGAAAGTGCAGCAACATTTAGACGAACAAGGAAATGGAGAGCGGGTCAGCCATATTGTTGTCATGGGAATAGGAGAACCATTCGACAATTATGAGAATGTAATGGACTTTATCCGAATTGTGAACGCTCCGAAAGGATTAGAGATAGGCGCAAGGCATATTACGGTTTCAACGAGTGGTCTTGCACCGAAAATCAAGCAATTTGCCGAAGAAGATTTTCAAGTAAACTTAGCGATATCATTACATGCGCCTAACGATGAACTCCGTACTCGAATTATGAAAATTAATCGTGCCTATCCGATAAAAGACGTAATGGAAGCGATGGATTATTACTTGGAAAAAACAAATCGGAGAGTTACGATTGAATATATTTTATTAGACGACGTGAATGACCACATTGAAGAAGCTGAACAATTAGCGAACTTGCTTCGGGATAAGCGACATTTAACGTATGTCAACTTAATTCCGTATAATCCGGTCGATGAACATGGTGACTATCGCCGAAGTAAAAAAGAAGCAATTTTAGCTTTTTATGATACGTTAAAGAAACACGGTATCAATTGTGTCGTTCGTCAGGAACAAGGAACTGACATCGATGCTGCATGCGGTCAATTACGAAGTAAACAGATCAAAAATTCAAAAGTAACAGTATAAAAACGTCATTTGCAAAGGCAAGTGGCGCTTTTCTTTTCACATCATAAAAAAAGTGATGAATAAAGAATTCATCACTCATTATTCAAAACCTCGAAAACGATAGCGATTATTTGCGGTTGAGATTGTAAAAAAAATTGAAAAAAATAATAAAAGACCAGCAATGATTTTAGAAAAAATGGAAAGTAAGCTAAGGACAAAAACGATAAACGAAACGATAAGCAAGAATAGACATAGGAGCAAACGTGATTTTCGCATACGATTCACCTCAGTTACAAATGTATGCAACTGGAATCACATTTATAAATTTCTTTACTCTTTGTATCGCCAAAACGTACCGTATTTGACAGGAACCCGCTCAGCTATTTGTTTCAATACAAGCTTTTTCATTTCGTTTTCTACACATTCAGTTGATAAATCATAGACGACGGAAATCTCTTTAGTAGCGACAAAGTGGTATTTTTTCAAAAAATCTTCGAGCGATGGTGGTTCGGTTTTAATCGGCTGTTCATTCAAAACTTCAGCTATAATATCTAGATAGACATCAAAAGAATACATACCTGTAACTTTAATTCCTGCTTCTTCTACATTTTTACTAAAAAAAACGAGGGAAGGGTATTCTTGCACGTCCATTTCCGAACATATTTTTAAATCGCACTGATACGCTTTTAACGCTCTTTCAGAATGTAAGTCTTTTTCAAATTCGTTTACGTCTAAGTTCGCCATTTCGGCACACTCCAAAAGAACTGATTTTTCAGAAATGTTTTGTTTGGCAAGAAAAAGGAATTCACGAATTTTTCTTAAAAACCGTGCAGCAGCCTTACGTCCTTGAAATTCTGCTGCTTTAATCGCAAGAGAGGCAGCAAGTGGTGAAGAAATCGGGTTTTCCAACCATAGATCTCCGTCACACGACATCCCAGAGCGGGAAGCTGTTTTTTCCCATTGTTTTGCTAACTCAATATGTTCCTTTAATTGCCCTATTTGATTATTTTTACAGCAATTTACTGTACTAAGTTTTCTGCCAATAAAATAGACAATGCTTATATAATTTCCATATAGCGTTTGTAATTTTTTTAAAATCGGTTCGAGTCCCCAACACTCAGGGCATAGAGGATCGATAAATGAGTATATCTCTATAGGTTTCGAAACTGACTGTTCATTTTTCGTGCCGTCACAAGCCGTATCATTACATTCAAGCAATGGCATTGAATTTGAGTCAGCCTTATTGTGTGCCACAACGAATGCTCCTTTCTAATCAGAATCTTCGGTGTTGACCATATGATAGGCAACCCTCGTTAACCGATCAAAAAATTGCTCACGCCAAGGCTCTGGAAAATTTACTTCTTCCAATGCTTCTTTCATACAACCTAACCATGCTTCTGCTCGTTTCGGTGTAATGGGATGTGGCAGGTGACGAGCTCGCATCATTGGGGGTCCGTGCTCTTCTGCAAAGAGACGAGGACCTCCTAAGAACTGAGTAAGGAATTGCTTTTGTTTCCTTGCAGTTTCGGTTAAGTCATCTGGAAAAATCGGTTTTAAATCGGGATGTAAAGCAACTCGATCATAAAATGCTTCGACTAAATCATGAATCATCGGTTCGCCACCAACGGCTTCAAAAGGAGTGATGCCTACTTGTTTCATATCTTGTTAATCTCCTTTTTTTAAGGTCGTTCAAAAAGTCTGAGCACTTCAAAAGGGTAGCGTGCGCTATGTTTTTCTAACTTACGGGAAATTGTGACTAGATAGAAGTCAGTATGACCCGTGAAGTTTCTCGCTTTGAACTGCACTTCTTGACTTTATGTTTCTCGTTGTCCACTTTTTGAACATATATTTTATATATCACTCTATAACAATTACGTTTATTTTAGCAAGGACTCTTATGAACAGCAAATAAGATGCATTTAACAACTTTAGCCAATAAAAAAACGCCATTAGGCGTTCATATATGTTTGTAGGACTTTTTTTACATAATTTTGAGTTTCTTGAAATGGCGGAATGCCTTTATATTTTGATACGTTTCCTGGACCTGCGTTATAAGCAGCTAAAGCGAGTGTTTTATTACCGTTAAAACGATCGAGCATTTGCTTTAAATATTTTGTACCCCCTTCGATGTTTTGAGCAGGGTCGAAAGGATTCTTTACACCTAAAAAACGGGCGGTCGCAGGCATTAATTGCATAAGTCCCATTGCTCCTGCATGGCTTCTAGCTTTCGGATTAAAGTTTGATTCGTGTTTAATGACAGCATGGATAAATTTCGGTTCAATTCCGTACTTTTTTGCTGCGTTATGAATAAGCGTTTGAAAGTCTTGATTAGCAGATGAACGATTGCTCGTTTCTGGTGCTGTTTCTGTATGTATTGGAAAATGATTCATAAAATTAGGTTTTACAAATTCTCCGAAAACGTTCTGTGACATGCTGTTTTTCGTAAGTTCAGAAGCCAATAAAGAAGAAAACATGTTAGACATCACTGGTTGCGATGAAGTACGAGATAAGTTAATCTGTTGAACAGCTTTCAATTGTAATAACGATTGCAAAAATTGAATGGTCATCTTAACGAATCTCCTTAACGATTTTGCTATCTATTATAGCAAACTTTTACATGGTTTGCCGTTTTTTATCAAAAAAACGTTTTATCTTGTTTTTTGTCGATTTTTTACTTATGTTAAGCTGTTGTAAAAGTTGAGTGAAGGAATGGTGACCCCTCTGCTTATCTTTAACTTCATACTCAATTTCATAATCTTCGACATCTAAATAGACGCTATGATCGAGAGCAAGTAGACCATTTTTATATTCAAACTCGCAACGGTATGTTACGAGTTCACCAAGATAAGTTAATTCGTTGGAATCGAGCCCAATTTCGGCAAAAATCCTCTTCATCTCAATTGCCGACTTAGGAAATTCGTTTTTTCTAATAAATGAGATCGCCTCATGTTTTGGGACTGGAATGTTCGTTTCGAGTAGACCATTTGCATGAGGTTGTTTTAATGTGAGTTCATATTCGGCTTTTTTTTCGCGTATGCGTAAGGCACTTTTATGTTTAGCTAGTGAAAATTCAAGTGTATCAAAATAATAATTGCGTTGTTCAACAAAGTCTTCGTCTTTAATTTTAAAGTGTGCTTTCACCGATATAAATTCAGCGTACGAAAGCAAGTTTTTAAATTCTATTTCTACTTCTTGTTTCATCGTTGAAATCACCTCTACCGTATGCGAGAATCGATACGTATCTTATGATACACTAAAAATGGAACGATGTTGTTAGGAGAGAAAAATGTGGCAACATACTTTGTTTGTAATCAATTGAAATTAAAAGAGGACAAGCTATTCGTAGAAACTACTCCCAAAATTAAATGGGCACAAGAGAATCGGGCGGTAGGACAGATGCTTGTCGATTCAAAAAATATTGCTTTTCTATACATATTAGATTGCGAAGCCAATTACAGCTATATTATTTTTCAACGAAATACTTGGCCAATGTTAAAAGACAATATTAAAACAAAGCTACCCGTTTTCGTTTTAACGGATGGTGGGGAAGTCGAGCTTATCAATTTTTATTCAGAATTAACATTTCTTATTTCAAATATAAAAGATAACCCTAATTACGGAGAAAAAATGAATGAGGAAGTAAAGCGTATTTTCTTTTAAATAAGAGAAGAAAGCGGTGGTCTTTATGAAATTTTTCGTCATATCTAGAGGGGATGACACTTCGAATAAGTTAACACGAAAAATTAAAAGCTATTTAGAGGATTTCAATTTGGAGTTTCATGACACGGAACCTGATATCGTTATTTCAGTTGGTGGAGATGGAACATTTTTGCATGCTTTTCACCATTTTAAAGATCGCTTGGCAGAGACTGCCTTTGTAGGTGTACATACTGGTCATCTCGGTTTTTATACAGATTGGACCCCTGAAGAAGTTGAAAAGCTTGTCATTCATATCGCACGTACCCCTTTTCAAATTGTAAAATATCCGTTGTTGGAAGTAACGGTTCGTTACAATGACGGTTCGAAGGAAAATCGTTATTTAGCTTTAAATGAATGTACTGTTCGTACAGTTGAAGGTTCATTAGTGATGGACGTTGAAATTAAAGGTGAATTATTTGAAACGTTTCGTGGGGACGGTTTATGTATTTCAACACCGTCAGGCAGTACCGCATACAATAAAGCGCTAGGAGGCGCGATTATTCATCCTTCTTTACCGACACTTCAATTAGCTGAAATGGCGTCGATTAATAATCGCGTATACCGTACAATTGGTTCGCCGCTATTGTTGCCACAACATCATACATGTATGTTGAAACCAGTAAATGATGTGGATTATCAAATAACAATCGATCATTTGTTTTTGCTGCATAAACATGTGAAATCCATTCAATGTCGGGTAGCTGAAGAAGAGATAAGGTTTGCTCGTTTCCGCCCATTTCCATTTTGGAAACGAGTAAAAGAATCATTTATATCTGATTAAAGGATAAGGAAATTTAAGTATGAAACAGTTTTCAGTGACGTGGGACGTGACAAAAGAACAGGAAGGGATGTTACTTCGCAACTTCTTAACTGAAGAACATAACATATCGAGGCGATTGTTAACTGATATTAAATTTCACGGGGGAAAGATTGAAGTAAACGGTCAACATGTGACAGTTCGCTATGAATTACGAGCAGGTGATCATGTTACAATTACATTTCCGAAAGAAGAAAGAAGTATGGCGATGCAGCCATATGCACTTTCATTAGAAGTTGTATTTGAAGATGAGCACATTCTTGTAGTAAATAAACCCGCAGGTTTGGCAACAATCCCATCTCGAAAGGAGCCGAATATATCGTTAGCCCAAGGGGTCTTAGCTTACTATGATTTGCATCAGATTCCAGCGACTATCCATATCGTAACGAGACTGGATCGTGACACATCAGGACTTGTATTAGTCGCTAAACATCGATATGCGCATAGTTTACTTTCTAAACAGCAAATTGCAAAACAAATTGAACGATATTATGTTGCGATTGTAGAAGGACTGTTACATCGTCGAAAAGGAACAATCACGTTGCCCATTGCACGGAAAGCATCGAGTATTATTGAAAGAACCGTTGATATTCTTGGACAAGAAGCAATCACTCATTTTGAGACAATGGGTCAAAGTGAGAACCATACACTTGTGAAGATTAAACTTGAAACTGGAAGAACTCATCAAATTCGCGTGCACTTTTCTGCGATTGGTCATTCGCTTGCAGGAGATAAATTATATGGAGGTAGCATTGAACATATTTCTCGCCAAGCGTTGCATTGTACAACATTAAGTTTTCAACATCCATTTACAAAAGAAACGATTACGTTAACATCTAAGTTCCCACGGGACATGTGTTCAATGATCGAACGAATGGAATTTTTCAGGTAAAAAAGGTTGTTTTGAAGGGACGGATACGGTTGTAAGTTCTGGATAGCGAAAAGCTGTTAATTTTCCTCCGAAGACGCAGCCTGTATCAATATTAATTGTATGATTGATGATTCTAGGTGATAAAGTGGGAGTATGTCCATATACGATCCAAGATTCACCATCTTCTGTTTTTGCCCAATCTCTTCTTACAGGTCGACCATCTTTATCTTTTTCTCCAGTAATGTCTCCATAGAGTACAAATGTCCTCACTTTTTCATTGTTTTGACCGATCCATTTTCGTTTTAACCCTGCATGAGCAACTATGAGCTTTTCATTATCGAGAACGATGTATAACGGAGCCCCTTCTACAAGTTGTATAAATTGATTTCGAATCGTTTCGTATTCATCTGCCTGCAATGCTTTTAATTCTGCGACTGTAGTTTCAAGTCCATTGACAATTTGAACGTTTCTTCCGAGAAAATATCGGTAAAGTTTATCGCAATGATTGCCAGGAGTATAGTGAGCTTTATTTTGTTGAACAAGTTTATGTACGAGTTGTATGACAAATATAGAATGAGGACCGCGATCAGTTAAATCACCGAGGAATACGATTTTACGATTTTCAGGATGAGAGAGCTTCCGATCACTGTTCCATGAATAACCGAGTGTATCGATTAATTGTTGAAGTTCTTCATAGCAACCGTGAATATCGCCGATAATGTCATATTTCAATGTGAGATAGCCTCCTTCTAATTTTGTTAGTATAACCATCTTAACGTAAAATAAAAAAGCCCCAATCCTAGTGGATGGGCTTTGAACGAGGACTAAACGAACGAGCTAGTCAAACATATATTTTCTTGTTCGTGATGCAACGTTTAATACGATTCCAATCGTAAGCATTGACGTAAGTAGTGAACTGCCACCATAACTTATGAATGGAAGAGGGATTCCGGTGACTGGAAGTAAACCGATCGTCATTCCGATATTTTGAAAGATTTGAAACGTAAACATCCCGACGATACCAACACATAAATACGTGCCGAATGGATCATTACTTTCAATTGCAGTATGAATAATTCGGTATATTAACATGAAAAATATCGAGACGACGATGCTTGTACCGATAAAACCGAATTGTTCTCCAATCACTGCAAAAATAAAATCTGTATGTGCCTCTGGAAGATAAACCGTGTTTTCATTAAGACCTTTTCCTGATAGTTGACCGGAGCCAATCGCAGTCATTGATTTTACTAACTGGTAGCCTATTCCACCGACATTTTCATACGGCTCAAGCCATCCATAAATTCGTTGAATTTGAAAGTCATTTCCCCCTAAAAATACTTTAACGAAAAAATCAGGAAACCGTAAATACGTTTGCACTAAAGCAAAAATACCGAGCAATCCGGTTGCAATGATTCCGAGTATAATTCTCCAGCGTATCCCGCTTACAATAACTAAACTACCGACGATCGACACAAGCACCAGCGATGTACCTAGGTCGGGTTGTCTAAAAATAAGTAAAATCGGGAAAAGCGAAGTTAGAGCTATTTTACCTAACAAAATGAAGTCTTCACGAATACTTTTTTCAAAATATTTTTCATTATGGTAGGCAATTATCGTACTCAATGTTATAATCAAAAAGATTTTCATAAATTCGGATGGCATAAAATTCCCGATAATTGGAAAATCGAATGCGCGTTTTGCCCCAAAGCTATACGGTGCAATGGAAGCAGGTGCAAAGCGAAGCGCAATTAACAAAAATATTCCAAACCCATATAAATACCACGTTATTTGTTTAAAGCGATCGAAATCAATAATCATTGCAAGGATGATCGCGCCGAGGCCAATAATATAAAAAACAACTTGTTTTGCAGCAAAATTAAAAACCCTAAGATGAACAGGCAAATTCGGTTGCACACTATAAATTGAAATGATACTTATACAAAAGAGCAGAAAAAGTATAAACAATGTTGTATAATCAATCTGTTGCCAAGGAGTGCGTGAATCTTTATCCATTTCGAAATCCTTTCTAACGAAATTAGCAGGTCAATTTAATCTTATAGGAAAAATTGAAAGTTGCAAACATTTTATTGTTTTGAAGAGGAAGGAGGGGCACGATGACCATTCAAAATGATCAGCATCAAGTTCAATATTATGATAAATTATCAGATGCTTTAACACATGACAATATTGACTTTTTTAGAAAAACATTTCTCATTTTGCATCCGTATGACCAAGCGAAATTTTTTCTTTCATTACCTTCAGAATATAGAAATAAACTGTATACATATTTGTCACCGAAAGAAACCTCAGATTTCTTTGAAAACATGGAATTGGATGATCAGAAGTATTACATTACTGAAATGGAACCACTTTATGCTGCTCAAATGTTGGCTTCGATGTATGTTGACAATGCGGTAGATATTTTAAATGAATTAGATAAAAAACAAATCGCTAGCTACTTAGCGATGATGAATCATGATGTTGCATCGGAAATCAAACAAGTGTTGCATTATGAAGAAAAAACGGCTGGAAGTATAATGACGACAGAGTATGTTTCTGTCGAAGCCCACCAGACGGTTGCTGAAGCAATGGAAATATTACGATATGAAGCCCCGACAGCCGAAACGATTTATTATATTTTCGTTATCGACAAGTTAAAAAAGTTAGTCGGCGTCATTTCATTGCGTGATATTATCATAGCTGATGGACATGATACGATTTCACAACATATGAGTGATTTTGTAGTCTCTGTGTCCGTTAGTGAGGATCAGGAAGAAGTTGCAAAAGTTATGCGTGATTATGACTTTCTTGCGTTACCTGTCGTAGATTTTCAAGGACGGTTAGCGGGAATTATTACGCATGACGATATTGCAGACGTCATAGATGAAGAAGCATCTGATGACTACTCGAAGTTTGCTGGTTTAACAGATGTCGATGCTGCACATAAAAATCCAATTTCTGCAGCAAAGAAAAGGTTGCCATGGTTAATCATTTTGTTGTTTTTAGGAATGCTAACCGCAAGTTTAATCGGTAGATTTGAATCGACGCTAGAACAAGTCTCAATTTTAGCAGTATTTATCCCGCTTATCGCTGGAATGGCAGGAAATACAGGCACACAATCACTTGCTGTCGTCATTCGCCGTCTCGCAACTGGAGATTTAGAAGGAGAAAGTAGATGGCGTATGATTAGCCGAGAAGCGGGAACCGGTGTTATAACAGGGACCGTTTGTGGACTGCTCATTGTTGTTGTCGTCTACGTTTGGAAGAAGTCACTGTTTCTTGGTTTTCTTGTCGGGTTTTCACTGTTTTGCACATTGATCGTCGCAACCGTCTCTGGTGCGGTTATTCCGCTCATTATGCACCGGTTAAAAATTGATCCAGCAGTCGCATCTGGTCCGTTTATTCAAACGTTAAATGATATTTTAAGTGTAGTTATTTATTTTGGATTAGCAACCTCTTTTATAAATTATTTACTTTAAATGCTTTTTAATAGGTTTGAACGTATACGAGAGATTGTCGACTTTCCATTGCAACACAACGTTATGATCTTGCGTCTTTAATCGACATATCTGCTCGTTCTCTCTTTTTTATCATGAACTTTAAGGCGAGGTGACATATGGGTACAAATTCTTCTATTTTATCTCTCGTTATCGTTGTCGTTGTCGCATTTTTAGCGCCAATCGTACGTGAACGATTAAAGTTAACGCTCATGCCTGTAGTCGTTACTGAAATTATTGCTGGTCTCATTATTGGAAAAAGTGGGCTCGATATTATTGGTCCTGATCCATGGCTAGATATATTGTCCACATTTGGATTGATTTTTTTAATGTTTTTAAGTGGGGTTGAAATCGACTTTTCTGTTTTTACGAAAAAGTCATCTTCTACTCGTTTAAAAAATGGAAATAAAGAGCCGAATAGCTTCGGTATCTCAATGATTATTTTTACATTTATTTTTATTTTGTCATACTTGCTTGCACTCGTACTCGCGGCAATCGGTTTAATTGAAAGTCCATTTTTTATGACGCTTGTCATTTCAACAATATCATTAGGTGTCGTGTTGCCTACGTTAAAAGAAGAAAATTTAACGAGCAAAACGATCGGGCAAACGATTTTGATAATTGCTGTTATTGCAGATTTGGCTACGATGATTTTGCTCGCGGTTTATGTAACCTTTACATCAGATGAAGACGGGAATATGTGGCTATTGCTCTTGTTGTTTGCTGCTGGAATCCTTCTTTACTTTTTGGCAAGATGGTTCAGTCAAGTTTCATTTTTCAAATCGATGCTAAAAGGAAGTGTGCAAATCGATACGCGAGCAATTTTTGCACTTCTCATCGTTTTAGTCGGGCTTTCAGAATCAGTAGGAGCCGAAAACATATTAGGTGCATTTTTAGCTGGTGTTCTCATTTCACTCTTGTCACCGAATCCTGATATAGTCCAAAAATTAGATTCGTTCGGCTACGGCTTTTTAATTCCGATCTTTTTCGTTATGGTCGGTGTTAACTTAGACATTTGGACACTTTTATCAGATCCGACAACGTTATTATTAATTCCGTTGCTCTTTTTAGCTTTAGTTATTTCAAAAGTTGTCCCCGTCATGATTTTAAAACGGTGGTATGATTGGAAAACAGTTCTTGGAGCTGGCTTTTTACTAACTTCGACGTTGTCACTCGTCATTGCAGCAGCTGAAATTGGAAAACGAATTGGAGTCATTTCAGAGCAAAAAGCAAGTACGCTAATTTTACTTGCAGTTATTACTTCAATCGTTACACCAATTTTGTTTAAAAAAATATTTCCTACTGAAAAAGGAAAAGGTGTTGTTAAAAAAATTGCCTTTATCGGAGCAAATCAGCTTACGCTTCCGTTATCGATTGAATTGAATCCAAAAAAATTCGAAACATATTTATATCATACGAAGCAAGAAAAAGTTGAAAAGAGTCGCCAAAATAGCCGTTTTATCGTAAAGGAGTTACCGGCTTACAATATATTAGAATTAACGAATGCGAACGTTTTTGATGTCGACATTGTCGTCATCTCGAGTGGCAATGAAGAATTGAATAAAGAACTTGCTTTATATGCGAAAGAGCATGGGGTCGAACGTGTTATTGCGAGAATCGAAACGCAACAGCTCGGTGAAGAGTTAAGGGAAAATAATATTGAAGTGTTTTCAACGATGCTCTCTTCGAAAATGTTGTTACGAGCTCTTATTGAATCACCAAGTGTTATGCAAATGTTTACAAAACAAGAAAGCGGACTTTTTCAAATTAATATGACAAACGCACAATATGATGGTATCCCTCTTCGTAAGTTTCCATATTTAGGAGACGCTATTATCGTGCGCGTGTTTAGAAATAAGGATTCAATCGTACCGCATGGAGATACGGAATTAAAAATTGGGGATCGGGTCGTCGTTACCGGAAGCCCTGAAAGTATTGAAGAGTTAAGGCAAATGCTTAACAATTCTTAACTATCATCGAACGAAGTAAAGGAATGTTACTCATAAACATGCTTCTTTGCTTCGTTTTTTCATGGTATACTTTACCTTTAGAATGACTAATCATTTGTAAAGAGAGGATGATTTTATGGGTCTTTCTTTGGAAGGACGTACATATGTCGTTATGGGTGTTGCTAATAAACGCAGTATTGCATGGGGGATTGCTAGAAGCTTGAGCAATGCGGGAGCACGTTTAATTTTTACCTATGCAGGTGAACGTCTTGAAAGAAATGTTCGAAGTTTAGTTGAAACGCTAGAACGTAATGATTCAATTATTTTATCTTGTGATGTTACTAATGATAACGAAATCAAACAAACATTTACGGAAATTAAAGAAGAAGTGGGTGTGATACACGGGTTAGCACATTGTATCGCATTTGCGAATACGGATGAATTGAAGGGCGAATACTTGAATACAACGCGAGATGGATTTTTGCTTGCTCATAATATTAGTGCTTATTCTTTAACAGCGGTTGTGAAAGAGGCTCGTTCCCTCATGACTGAAGGCGGAAGCATTATAACAATGACGTATCTTGGCGGTGAAAGAGTGCTTCCAAATTACAACGTTATGGGTGTTGCAAAGGCATCTCTTGATGCTTCTGTAAAATATTTAGCAAATGACCTTGGAAAAGACAATATACGTGTTAACGCCATTTCAGCAGGTCCGATTCGGACTCTTGCAGCAAAAGGAGTATCTGATTTTAATAGTATTTTAAAACAAATTGAAGAAAATGCTCCACTGCGCCGTACGACAACGCCCGAAGAAGTAGGAGATACTGCGTTATTTTTGATGAGTGATTTGTCCCGTGGCATTACAGGTGAAATTTTGCATGTCGACAGTGGATATCATATTTTAGGCTAATAAAAAACTTTGCTTGTCGGTTACGACGAGCAAAGTTTTTTGTTTTAGATTCATGCATGAATAGGCACAAAGCGATATAACGAGCATATTCTGTAATCGAGTATACAAACAAGGGGGAACGAATAAAGTGAAGAAAAATGCGCAACTATTGAATACTCCTCTTATTTATATTGAGCAGCCTGCATTTACGCCCACCAATTTTAATAAACAAATTGTCGTAGTTAAAGCAATGCCAAAAAAGGCTCAAATGAAAGACATACAAGAAGAAATTCCCGAGGAAAAAGAGCAAATTGAACCTTCGGAAGAGTTAGATGGGCAAGAAGCGCATGATGATTCTAATAACGTAATTGAAAATGGTATGCACAAACAAGGTTTTTTAAATAGGACGATTGAAGATAAGTTAAACATTTTAACGAAACTGCCTGAGTCTATGCCTCAGCCACTATGTGAAGTTACAACGAAAGAGAGTACGTATACGTGTACGGTACAATCCTATACAGAAGACGAAGTCTACATTGAACTTCCGGATAATAAAGAAACAATCCAGTTAGAGAAAAATGCAATTCTATCCATTACGATAATTCGTCTATAAAGATGATGATTTTTTTTAATTTTGACATATGATGAGCAATTATTATATGTAAACCAAAGCATCAGCCTATACGACTTATAGACATTTTGCATATACATGTTCTGAAATGAGAAAAGGAGGGATCGATCATGTCAGAAGAGAAAAAGAAGCGAAAGAAAAAGAAAACAATCTATGTCAATGAATTAGTCGTAAAGGCAGACAAAGTTGTTTTTGTAGATAAAGATGGTAAACAGAAAGATGATCGTCGAGAAGAGCCATCTCACTTTGTGAGAGATCCGTGGGGATTTTTATTCCCAAGACATGAACAGCAAATCGAACCTCAACATGTAGAGGAAGCGATGGAAGAATCTAAAAAAGAACATAAAGAAGAACCTGATGAAGAACAACAAAGAGGTTGGAGATGGGTTTAATAGCGGATGAGGACGGTAGTTGATCATTTTGCCCCTTTCCGAGCAAATAATAAATTGGTAAACTGTTCAAAATTGTATATAATTAAATAAATGGAAAGGGGTGTAGTATGATGGGTTATGTCCTTCCAACTGCATATTCCTTTTTTACCTTATATCATGAGAGGCATCAAATTCCGAAAATTCCGCTAAATTCTCGTGTTGAACATTTGAACAAAAGTAATAAATCTCAAGCCTATAGCCAATCACAACATGACGGAAAACGCAAATTTAACAGTCATGATTTGGGTCAATTTATCGATGTCAAGGTGTAAGAAGTCTTACACCTTGTTCTTCTGTAAATAAAAGCCTTTAGCTTCATTCCACTCAGCGTAGAGAACGTCTTCAGGTTTTGAAACTTTATTGTTTTTTAATTGCTTACTTAACCAATTGTCATCGAAACCTGCTTCTTTCAAATTATTTTCATCAACTACACCGTCGCTTATAATAGGATAAGTTAAATAAACTGGTTGAAGTGGTAAACTTAAATCTTGAGTTGTTGGGGTAGTAAATTCAGGCTTTTTCATCACACTTAAATCACCATTCGACTCCATAATTACGTATTCAACTTCGCGAATAGAAAACACATTTTTTTGTCGTAGCATGCTCTGCAATTGGTCAATATCTACTTTATTTTTCTTTAACTCTTTCCGGTCAATTTTCCCACGTCGCACTAAAATAGACGGTTTCCCTTCTAAAAAGCTTCGCGTTTTTCGAAACTTCTGTGTAACGAATTCCGTTACTATAATTAAAAGGCCCCAAACTAGCGTCGCAAATAAAATCATGCCGAGATGGACTTTTTTGTCGTATATGGCGTTTCCAACTAGTTCTCCTAACACTAAAGCAGAAATAAAATCGAACGGTGTAAGCTCTTTAAGCTGGGTTTTGCCAAAAAGTTTCGTTAATATTAATAATACTGAAAAACCAACGATTAGCTCGATGGCAATATAACCATATGTATCAAATTTCATCTTAATCCCCTCCGTCTTCTTTTATCGTTTCCGAAGGGGAAAAAATTATAAGTTTAGCGTTCTTTTTTCATTGCGATGTGCGGAATGTTTGCTTCATAAAAACGCTCAGAACAAGGGGTGTAACCCAGTTCTTTGTAAAATGGCACTACATTCAACTGAGCGTGTAACCGAATGGGTACCCAGTTTTGGTTCATTGCAAAAGCTTCGATTTCTTCCATTAATAAATATCCGATTCCTAAACGACGATACTTTTTTAATACACAGACTCGTTCTACTTTTGCGTTGCCATCTACTTTTCTTACTCTTGCTGCCCCGACAGGAACTTGCTTTTTGTAAGCGATGAAGTGGACGGAATCATGTTCATACTCGTCTAACTCGAGTTCGATAGGAACATTTTGTTCATACACAAAAACTTGCTTCCGAATATGCTGCGCATCTCGTAGCTCTACTTCGGTTTCCACTCTTTTTACGATCATTGTTTGCCATCTTATCCTTTCTTCATTTTTTAAAAAAATTATAGCATATGGACCTACGTATGAATATTTTTACAATGTGGAGGGAAATTAAATTTAGTTATATAAAGAAGAGAAAAAATTGTTTTAAATGAATCTATTAGATCTTAAAAAAGTGTCTGAGCGTCTAACGTGTCTAAAGTATCTGATAATAAAGAATAATAGGCGGATTTGATAAAAATCCTAAATAATCTACGAGGAGAATGAATAATGATTAAAATCCTCTTTCTCCCATTGCTACAGTTGTCTTCAGGTCATCACCAAGTCGTAAAAGCATTAGAAGCTTGGTTTAAACAAAATAATAAAGCATATAAATGTGAAAGTATTGATATTTTCTCATACGCTTTTCGTAGAAGGTACCGTCAAGAATTTTGTGTAAGTTGATAGGGCTCTCACTTGAACTGTCAATATAATGGTGCTTAAGCAACCTTAACAACTATACAAAAAATGTCAGAAGGT
>NZ_JBEUEL010000040.1:0-24281 GCF_041725775.1 Pueribacillus sp. YX66
AGAAGATAAAAACGAAACAGACAAATCTCGTCAAATTAGGTGTAGACAGAGAAAAAGCGTGGGAATGAACAAATAGCTGCAAGGCTTACTGGCGAATTGCTAACAGTCCTATCCTGCACAGAGCTCTTGATAACAAATACTGGCGAGGACTAGGTCTGAAAAGTCTTTTGAACAGATATCAAACAATGCGTTGGACTTAATGAAACCGCCGTATACGAGAACCGTACGTACGGTGGTGTGAGAGGGGAAGGTTAATCACCTTCCTCTACTCGATTCACTCGATTTATGATTCTAATATGTCATGGTCAACGTATCGCTCACCGTTCATTTCGCTAATCACATTTATGGCTACTTTTGCACCATCACCGGCTGTAATGATAGCATGTACACTTACACCTGCACATGTCCCAGCCGCCCATACGCCTTCCATGCTCGTTCTTCCATCTGCATCAACGTCAACCACTTTTTTAATTCGCGGTTCAATTCCATCTTTTGTTTTAATCCCGATATCTTCAGCAAAGCTAACGGATGCTCCTGTCGTTAAAATGACGTATTTTGCTTCGTAGTTTCCACCATCTGTCGTTACAGTAAACGTATCACCGTTTTGTTTTAAGTTTTGGGCGGTTTCTTTCACGAGTATTGCGCCAAAATTTTCAGCTTGCTTGAGACCTGTGTCAACCATTGTAGGACCATCAATTTCTTCGATACCATAGTAATTTTTCATTAATGCTCTTCTAGTCATTCCTTTGTCGTTGTCAATCAGTAACGTTTTCTTCCCCGCTTTGGCAGTGTAAAGTGCTGCGGATGCACCAGCCGGACCGCCACCGATAATCGCAATGTCAAACATATGATGAACTCCTTTCTTTTCTGTCTACATTCTACATTCGCTATGATTAAAAAAGTTCCTTGTCTTATTATAATTTTGGTTAAGTAAAATAAGCAATGATTTGCTTTTGAACGCAAATGTTTAAATCGTTCTTGTTGACAATGTGTATGCTTATGGAAAGCAGACAGAAGGAAAAGTTACAGAATATGCAAGCAATGACATTTCTCTTTTGGAAATATGTCTGCTTTTATCAAAGTAAAAAGTTAAAATATTAGGAATAATTTTGAATCCGGTAACATTTTGCTTAAAAAATCGTGTATATAAAACTGTTTTCAGTAAGGAAAATAAGGTTAATTTTACATATCGTATGTATTCACTTATAACTACATACCTTTAAAGATGGAAGGATGGGTCATTGCACATGAAGTTTTAATCCTATATTTGAAACAGTTTCATAAAAAGAAGTTAGAACATATGGGATACGTGTTTTCAAAAAGAAATACACGCATCTCCAAATCTTTATATTTGAAGTGACCAACCACAAGATAAAAGAGGATGCGTGTACGTGAATTTTATTAACATGGATTGGCTAGGATTTGAAGAAGTTATCGTTAAAAAATCAAAAAACGTAGAGGGAATGATTCACTTCCATGTTGAATATGAGCGGAAATCTCTCTGTGGACAAATGTGTTAATAATAGCATTTAGGTTATTGAGAACTTCAACGTTTTTACCTGGTCTAAGCCTCGACCGGTTGTTGACTAATTTTAGATGTGCTGGAATAAGATTGCTCGTTTACTATATAAATAGGTAGTCAAGCAATAAATTCCTTCGAGCAATTCTCTTTATCCCTCTCTAAAAGAGATTTTCCATTTGATGCAATGTTGTATTTTATAACCTTCAAGTTTGTTGTGCTTGCTTTAAAACGATTCGTGAAGGAATGAAAAAGGCTTAAATTGTTTGATTTGCTTTTTTTATTAGAGGTGCTATAATACCCACTAGGGTATATTTTTTACACAATATAATACCTATATGGGTATATTGTAAGAAAGGAGGGACTGATATGAAGAACATTACCGTTTACACGACGACAACGTGTCCATTTTGTGTCATGGTTAAAAATTTTTTATCCGAACAAAATATTCCGTTTACAGAGATTAACGTTGAACAAAATCCTGAGTACATGAAGAAGGTTGTCGAAGCAACGGGTCAATTTGGCGTACCTCAGACAGAAATTAACGGAAAGTGGATCGTTGGTTTTGATCCGAATGGTATTATGCAAGCTTTACAAAATTAAGTGAAAAGGGGAATAAAAAAATGGCAGTAAGAAGTTTTACAGCAAAAGAAATGACGAGAAAAGTCTTGAATAAAGAAAAGTCGTTCATACTCGACGTTCGTAATAAAGATGATTTCGAAGATTGGAAAATTGAAGGAGAAAACTTTGAATATATAAATGAACCTTATTTTAATCTAATTGATGGCATTGAACCAATTGCGGATCAACTGCCTAATGATAAAGAAATTTTTGTTGTTTGTGCGAAAGAAGGTTCATCAAAAATGGTCGCTGACATGCTTGATGAAGCCGGATATGAAGCGTCATATCTTGAAGGTGGAATGAAATCTTGGAGTGAACATCTCGAAAAAGTGAAAGTGCATGAAGATGATAAGATTTCTGTTTATCAATTTATTCGTGTCGGAAAAGGGTGCTTATCTTACATGGTTGTTTCAGAAGATGAGGCGTTGCTCGTTGATCCGGCGCGGTTCGTTGAGGAATATGAACGTGAAGCAAAAGCAGTTGGTGCAAAAATTACACATATTGTCGATTCACATCTGCATGCTGACCATATTTCAGGTGGAAAAGAATTAGCGGAAAGAACAGGGGCAAACTATTATTTGATGAAAAGTGAAGGGGCCACGTATGATCATTTACCGCTTGAAGAGCATGAGAAAATTGAATTTAAAGATATTTCAGTTGAAGTATTAGCGGTAAAAACGCCAGGTCACACACCAGGAAGCGTCTCTTTCTTCGTCAATCAACAGCTTCTTTTCTCAGGCGATACGATTTTCGTTAGTGGCTTAGGGCGTCCTGACTTAGGCAATAAAGTGAGAGAATGGGCGAATGATTTATATGAAACCGTCTATTCAAAAGTATCCGAAATTGCGGATGATGTGATTGTACTTCCATCACATTACGGTGATCTTGATGAAGAAATTAACGAGGACGGCTACATTGGAGATACACTTGGAAATATTCGCGAGCGCAACGAAACAATGTTTAATACGACAAGAGAAGATTTTTTAACCCAAGTTGAAAAATCAGCAAGCTCAGTAAAACCGCCTAACTTTGAAGAAATCATTGCGATTAATCGCGGATATCAAACAGCGACTGTAGAACATATGCAGGAGCTTGAAATTGGACCAAACCGTTGTGCGGTGCATCATACAGACTAGTTTGGGTAACCTAATGGAAAAAGGAGATGACGGTTTGTTTCATTATACAGTAGAGACGACAAAATCGATTGCTGATGCGATTTCTTCACTTGAAGAACATTTAAAAGAAGAGAAGTTTGGTGTTCTTTGGCAGTTTAACATAAAAGAAAAGTTGCAAGAAAAAGGAGTAAATTTCGACCAATCGTACTTCGTTCTTGAAGTGTGTAACCCTCATGAAGCGAAACGAGTATTGTTAGAAAATGCACTTGTCGGCTATTTTTTGCCGTGTAAAATTGTTGTTTATGAAGCGGAAGACAAAACGAAAATAGGCCTACCGAAACCGTCGTCACTTATCGGTATGGTCAATGATACGAAGCTTGAAGAAATTGCTAGGGATATCGAAAACCGCTTAATTGCAGTGCTTGATAAAAGTAAATAGTCGAATAGTAGGCTGTCATAAAAAGTGGCAGCCTTTTTTGAGTAAAAAGAGGAGGGAACCATCCCTCGCTCATTTATCCTCTTCAGCCCATGTTTCCGCCCATTTTTCTATTTCAGTTATAACTGGTTTTAAAGCTAGCCCTTTTTCAGTTAATGAATATTCGATACGGACTGGAGTTTCCGGAAAAACTTCTCGATTCACAATTCCTTCACGTTCTAAATCTTTAAGTCTTTGAGAAAGCAATCTACCGCTAATTGAAATTCCAGATTCAATTGTGCAAAAGCGTTGGGGACCTTCTTGTAGAAGTTGGTGAATAATGAGACCATTCCAACGTTTACTCAGTATTTCCATTGCTTTCTCAAATTTTGGACATAAACAAGAGTGGCTCATTGTAATCACCCCATTCAGTTTTATTATAGCATAATTAGTTATTTACTTGACAATATAAATTTATTATTATATAGTTACTTACGAAAAGTAAGTTAATAATTTTTAATTTATGGAGGAGATTTACGAATGGCAAAAGTAAAATGGAATGTTGACACAGCACATAGCAGCATTGATTTTTCAATTAGACATATGATGATTTCAAAAGTGAAAGGGACGTTTCACGAGTTTGATGCAACGGTTGAAGCTGATCCGAACGACTTAACAACTGCGAATATTCAAGTGAGCATCGATCTTGCAAGCATTGATACTCGTAATGAAGATCGTGACAATCACTTAAAATCAGCGGACTTTTTTGAAATTGAAAAATATCCAAAGATGACGTTTCAATCGACAAACATTGTAAAAAAAAGTGAAGACGAATATGATTTTACTGGCGATTTAACACTTCACGGCGTGACGAAATCGGTTACTTTATCTGCTAAATTTGAAGGAGTTGTAAAAGACCCTTGGGGAAATGAAGTTGCTGGTTTGAGTGCGAAAGGTAAAATTAAGCGTAGTGACTTTGGGTTAACTTGGAATAATACGCTAGAAACTGGCGGTATTCTTATCGGTGATGATGTCAACATTGCGATTGAAATTGAAGCTCATAAAGAAGCATAATTGCAAAAACCGTTCACGTTTTGAAGTGAACGGTTTTTGCATGAGTTCGGTCCAAGTAAATAGACATGTATTAATACTCGGTAATTTCGAATGTTTCTTTCACATGTACAGAGTTTTCAATTGTCCGGATCATTCCACAGTTTTTGCGTGCAACAGCAAGTGCTTTTTCCACTTTTTCTTTTGGCAGGTCGTTGCTTTTAAGGACGAAATGAAGATGAATGGACGCTATTCGATTTGCATTCGCTTGATCTCGTTCAATGTGTACAGAAATATTCATGTCATGAATGTCTAAACGCATTTTAGCTAAAATGTTTTTAAATAGGTTCGTGCTACAACCGACAACAGATGCAATCATAAGCTGGTATGGTCGAAAACCGTTCGTTTCATTAGAAGAAATTGGCAGTTCACCATATTCCGTCTGTAAAAGACATGTATCATCATGGATGATAAATTTCATTTTGTTTTCCCCCGTACTGTTATGTTCTAAGTGAGGCTTCAATACCGCTCGTAAACGATGGACGAGTAATTCTCGCTAGCTATGATAAATTTAAAATATTGACAGACTACTACGTACGCCTAAACGTGAGAGAAGAGTCTCATGTCCCAACCTTGTGGGCCAACTCTCGTTTTTCCACGTTTCAAGCACCCGTAAATCACTTACGTTCAAACGGTTGGTAAAAACCTGATAAGTCTCGCTATTGATTAGCTAAGGCTAATGAAAGTCTCGCTTCAAAGTAAGTGACCTTTTTGAACGAGGTTTGCTTGAATGATGTAACGATCTGGTGCATCTCCGATGTATGTAAACGGGTAGCACGTTGAAAGTGTCAATGTCGGTTCATCTTTTTTGACGATGACTGAGCGATCTTCCGCATCCGTAATCCACGTTTTATGAATTTCATATTCATAATCTATTCCTTGGTAAACAACGTAAAACCGATCTCCATTTTCTAGTTCTCCTAATGGGCGAAATACGGAATCACGATGCCCAGACAATACGGTATGGCCTTCTCCGTCTGGTGTGTCGGTTAAATCACTGACGTACATTCCAACTCCTTTTGCGAGTGTTTCCTCATCCGTTCCCCAATACACTTTATATGATTTGTTTAGTTTTGGAATAATGAGGTTAGCGATATTTTCCCCCGCCTCGAAATGAGAAGGATCACCTGAAACGGTTCCTGTCCGATCGACTTCACCATTAAAGTCGGTTACAGATTGCATCGTTTGCCACTGTTCATATCCATATCGGACTGATATAACAATGCCAATTAGAAGCAATATAAATCCTATCTTTCTCATATACTTTCACCTCTTTATTAAAACCCTGTGAAACCACCGAATAAATCAATTAATATCGTCGTAATTTTTGTCATTTGTCCTGTGTAGAGCAATATCCCTGAAAGCACCATGATGGCACCGCCAGCTTTCATCAGTTTCGTAGAATATTTTATAATCCATTTTGTGCGCCCGATGAAAAAAGCCATAATAAAAAAGGGTATCGCAAATCCGAGAGTGTAAGCAGTAATATAAAGTATTCCTTGCGATGGATTCGCGGCTGAGAGCACTAATACAGAAGCTAAAATCGGTCCAACACATGGTGTCCACCCAGCGGCAAATCCGATTCCGACGAGCGTAGAGCTTAAATAACCCGTTCCTTTTCGTTGGACAGATAATTTCTTTTCACGCATCATCCATTTAGGGTTGATAATTCCCATGACGAATAACCCTAACACGATGACTAAAATACCGCCAAGCATACTAATTAATTTTTGGTTTCCAACGAAAAATTGCCCGATCCACGAAGCGGATAAGCCGAGTGCGAAAAAAATAATCGAAAAACCAATGATGAAAAATAATGTGTGAACCATCGTTAGTTTTCTCATTTTTCCTGTCTGTTCTCCTTGTAGTTGTTTCACAGATACACCGGTGATATAGGAGATGTAAGACGGATATAATGGTAGACAACAAGGAGAGACGAATGACAGTACTCCTGCACCGAACGCTAGCCAAATCGTTAGTTGTTCCATTGTTCACCTCATCCATTTGTAATTTCATTCATTATCGATTCAATTTGTTCAGTTGTCATCGGTCCCATTACTTTGTGGGTAATGACATTGTCTGCATCTACAAAGTATGTCGTCGGAATGACCATCACTTGGTAGTCCATCGTGACGTCCCCGGTTTTGTCTAATAAAACAGGAAATGTAAACCCATTTTCGTCGATATATTCGTTCATCTTTTCGAGATTATCATTGAACGTTAAGTCAACCATGAAAAAGTTAACTTTATCTCCATAAATTTCATACGCCTTTTGTAAATCTGGCATCTCTTTTTTACAAGGTGGACACCATGAAGCCCAGAAGTTGATCAGTGTTGGCTTCCCGTCGTTGTTATACAGTCGGAGTGTGTCGCCAGTTCGTGTTTCTAATTCGAAATCAATCGCAGTGGCACCTTCTTCTATTGGTTCACTCTTTGTTTTGGAGACAGGCTCATCTGCGACAGACTGGTCGATTTGCGCTGGATTCTCTGGAGGTGGCGACGCTTCTTTTTTTTCTTTGTCAGTATTCAGAAAGAAAGCGATAACAACGAGTAGTAAAACCACAGCTCCTATCAAAATATTTCGTTTCATTCTGATTTATTCACCTCATTTTCGATTTTGTCGTTAAGACAAAGTATGGGCATTGTTTGTTAAGATTTAGTAAAGTTATGCAAAAAAGTGAAAAGGGTTCAAATCTTTAACGTTTCTTTACAATTTCGGGTTATGCTGGATGGAGGAGGGTGGTTCCGTGGGTGATGCGTGGTTTATTGGTCCTTTTTTAATCCAAGAAAAGTGGGCTTTGTATGTCATTTCATTCGTGATTAGTTATTTTGTGCTACGAATCGTTTTGAAGAAAAAAACAATTGATTCTCTTATAATGGATACGCTTTGGAATGGTTTTTTTACCTTTATAATCACTTGGAAATTCAGTTATGCGTTGTTTCATCCGATAAGTGTCATTCAAAACCCGATTTCACTGTTATACTTTACGGGTGGAGATCGAGGCATGATTTTAGGAGTCATCTCCGTACTTCTCTACTTTTTGTGGAAGAGTAAGCGAAGCTCTTTTTCTTTTCATCAATATATGGAATTGGGGATTCTTGCTGTATTAACGGCGATAGGGAGCTACCGGGTATTCGTTTGGCTCTTTTATCTAACTGAACATTTTATTTTATTATTTGATGCGTTATTGCCGTTCGCCATCGTTTTATATTTAATCAAAAGCGAGAAATGGCTCGCGAGTGTATTATGGTTTTCGCTTGGGGAATTGTTGTTTTCTTATTTTAAACATGAAAGCCCAGT
The DNA here is from genome assembly GCF_041725775.1 of Pueribacillus sp. YX66. Taxonomy (NCBI): domain Bacteria; kingdom Bacillati; phylum Bacillota; class Bacilli; order Caryophanales; family Bacillaceae; genus Pueribacillus; species Pueribacillus sp. YX66. Next base: position 8,082 of record NZ_JBEUEL010000040.1, read on the forward strand.
AATTCTCGGATTTTCGTGGAAACAGTTGTTTTATTTTGCTGTAATCGTTATATGCTTGATATTTGTAATGCGAACAAAGATGAAGCTATCGATTATCCTAAAAAAATGGGTACCGATTTTACTTTTTGTAGGGCTTATCTCATGGAGTGTATATGATAACGTCACGTTAAACGATCGTAAAGAGTCGGCGCCAGAAGAACAGCGTGAAGGGAAGATAGGGATTAAACAAGGGGAGCTAGCCCCAGATTTTACGTTACATACGTTACAAGGTGAGTCGGTGACGTTATCCGATTTTTGCGGAAAACATGTGATTTTAAACTTTTGGGCGACGTGGTGTCCACCGTGTCGCGCTGAAATGCCCGATATGCAAGCGTATTATGATGGACACCGTGAAAATGATAATTTCGTCATTCTTGCTGTGAATTTAACTGCTACAGAAAGTAACCGTGGTAATATTCAACCATTTATTGATGAGCTTGGACTAACATTTCCAATTTTACTCGATGAAGACAGTGAAGTGGCTAATACGTATGAAGTCGTAGGGTATCCGACGAGCTACTTTATCGACGATCGGGGAATGATTCAATATAAAGTTGTCGGACCGATGAATCGGGATTTTATGCGAAAGCAAGTAAGACAAATGAATGAATAAATATAATGTAGGTGACGCGATGAATACAAAGGGGAAAACGATTTTAATTGTTGAAGACGAACAGCCAATTTTAGATTTAATGAAGCATTATTTGAAAAATGCAGGCTATGAAGTGTGGGGTGTGACGGACGGAGAAGAGGCTCGTCGTATATTTGAAGAACGAGATCCGTGTTTTATAATACTCGATCTTATGTTACCAGGAGAGAGTGGTGAATCAATCTGCCGCTGGATTCGTGTTGAACAGAAAAGTGATGTTCCCCTTATTATGGTTACGGCAAAAGTGAGTGAACGTGATCGCATTCATGGTCTATCAATCGGCGCCGATGATTACATGACGAAACCGTTCAGTCCGAAAGAATTAGTCGCTCGTGTTGAGACGGTGCTCCGTCGCACGGAAAATCGTTGCAGCAAACTTAGTTTCCATGACATTACGCTAAAACCTGTTAAACGCGAAGCGAAAGTGAATGGCACATTGATTGAACTCACAAATCATGAATTTGAATTACTTTATTTATTAATGAGGCACCCGAATCAAATTTTATCGCGCGAACAAATTTTAGACACGTTATACCCTAATCAAGAAAAGGTCGTGATTGAACGGACAGTTGACGTACACATTGGTAAGCTGCGTGAAAAACTAGGACGAGACAAGGAACATGTCATCGAGACGGTTAGAGGGGTGGGATATAAATTTGTGGCTTATTAACGCGATTAAAGGAAAAATGATTCGTAAATGGATCGTGTTAAACGTTTTTATTTCATTCATTGTCATCATAATCGTCGGGGTATCGATTAAAGAGTATGCTTGCTACCAGTTTAACTTATATTCTCCTTCGTCTGGACAATCAGAGCAATTTCGGAATACGATTGAAATGTATTTGTTATACGCTAGTATCGTTGCATTTGTCGCTGCAGTTTTAATTCATTTATTCTTTGCACGGAAAATTTTGCGACCGTTGCGAAACCTCACTCGTAACGATAGCACGCTGTCTGGGCTTCACACTGTAACTTCAAAAGATGAAGTTGGGAAAATTGCGAAAGATATTTTGCATATATCAAATCAAATGAATGAATTGCAAAAACAAAATGAGCAAATGCTAACAGATATTGCACATGAATTACGGACGCCTTTGACAACGTTAAATGGTTATTTGGAAGGTCTTAAAGACGGCGTCTTTTCTTTTGATGAATCAACGACAATGATATTAAAAAAAGAGTGCGAGCGATTAATTACATTGATTGAAAGAATCAATGAATTACGTGATTGGGAACAAGCAGATGTCTTCAAAACGGACGTTAGTATGAAAGAAATGCTTGAATGTGTTATTGAAGAGTATAGCAGTCGTTTTCAAAAAGCAGGAATTCAGCTGTACGTTCACATTGAGCATGAACAGTTACGTTCGAATGAGAAAGCAATCCGTGTTGTTTTGCGCGAACTATTTAACAATGTTTTGCAATATCACAACGGGAAGAAAGTGTTATTACGTAGCCACGTGGAAGGGGCGTACTACATCATTTCCATTTCGAATAAAAGTAAACCGATTCTCGATGAAGATGACAACGATCTGTTTGAGCGATTTTATCGTGTTGAACCTTCTCGTAATCGGGACACAGGCGGAGCAGGACTCGGTCTAGCAATTGCAAAGGAAATTGTGACACGATTAAAAGGAGAAATTGAATATGTTGCTAAAGGTGACATGATTACTTTTCGATTTTCCATTCCAATCGATTAAACGTTTGATTAGGCTATTTATGTCAATCAAACGTTTGTTTAATTTGTTGAAACTGTAATATAAATAGGATGAGGCGGAAAAATAAAAAATAGAAAAGATAAATAAGGGGGCTTGTCACGTGAAACGAATAACAGTGTTTTGCGGTTCGCGAATCGGTGTATCTGAAAAGTATAAAGAAGGTGCAGTAGCATTAGGTAAGGAGCTCGTAAAACGAGACATTACCCTCGTGTACGGAGGCGGTAGCGTTGGTTTAATGGGTGTGATTGCAACGACCGTTTTAAAAGAAGGCGGAGAAGCGATCGGCATTATTCCAAAATTTCTTGAAGAACGTGAGATTTCTCACATCAATTTGACAGAGCTCCATATCGTTGATTCAATGCATGAGCGTAAAGCGATGATGGCTGACCTTGCAGATGGATTTATTGCAATGCCTGGAGGCCCTGGAACGCTAGAAGAGCTCGTTGAAGTTTTTACGTGGGCACAGCTTGGTTTACATAAAAAGCCGATCGGTTTATTAAATGTGAATAACTATTATGATCCGCTAATAAAATTTTTAGATCATATGACGAATGAACAATTTTTAAAAGAAAAACATCGCAGCATGGCACTCGTTGAGTCGAATCCGACCCGTCTTATTGATGCATTTCTTGCGTATGAGCCACCAGAAGTAAAAACATACTTGGAGGAAGATCAGATTTAAGTTTATTGCAGTCGTTATGATAAAATGTAACGAGAAAGGGGATAGTGTGTGTGAAGCGGATTTTAGTCGTTGAAGATGAACCTTCGATCGTTACATTAATCAAATTTAATCTCGAACAAGCAGGCTTTTTCGTTTTGACAGCGGAAGACGGCAATACAGGGTTGCAACTTGCTGTAGATGAGAAGCCAGACTTGATCGTTCTCGATATAATGCTGCCTGGCATGGACGGTATTGAAATTTGTAAAGCATTGCGGCAGGAAAAAAACATGACGCCAATTGTGATGTTAACGGCGCGTGATGATGAATTGGATAAAGTGCTTGGTTTAGAACTTGGCGCCGATGATTATTTAACAAAACCGTTTAGCCCGCGAGAGCTTATTGCGAGAATTAAAGCGGTTCTTCGTCGAACAAAGCAAGACGATAAACCTGAAATAGAAAATAGGATGACTATAGGTGAGCTTACGATCGATACAGAAAAATATGAAGTTGCCCTAAGGGGAAAACCATTAGAATTAACTCCGAAAGAGTTTGAGTTACTAATTTTTTTAGCGAATCATCAAGGGAAAGTGTTAAGTCGAGATCAACTATTAAATGGCGTTTGGGACTTCGAATATGACGGTGATACACGAATTGTTGACGTTCATGTAAGCCATTTGCGTGAAAAAATTGAAGACGATACAAAACAACCAAAATATATTAAAACTATTCGTGGATTTGGTTACAAAATGGAAGGACCATAATGATGCGGAAGTTGTGGGTACGCATTTCCTTAACCTTTTTCCTATTATTGCTCGGTGTGTTAATTGCAGTAGGCTTTTTTCTTGTCAGCTTAATGAAAAATACGTATGAAGATATGACAAGAAACCAGCTTCTTGAAAATGCCCAACTTATGATGAAAGCGATTGACATTACTGATCTGTCTGATGATTCGGCGGCTTTACAAGAAAAGATTAGTCACTTCGCCCATCCCATTCAACCTCGATTTACAATTATTGACGAAAGCGGTAAGGTACTCGCTGATTCAGAAGATGATCCTCTGAAAATGGACAACCATCTTGATCGTCCTGAAGTGAAAGCGATTTTTGAGGAAGGCAAGGAACGTGGCGAATCGATTCGCTATAGTGAAACACTCGGTTTCAATATGATGTATATTACGGTTCCATTATATAAAGATGACGAACGAATTGGAATTGTCCGGACTGCGATTGCGTTAAATATGATAGATCATGCTATGAAACAACTTTGGGTTAGTTTATTCATGATTATCGGAGTGACGCTTGTCCTTTCTTGGCTAGTGAGCATGTGGTTAGCCAAAGGGATTACTCGACCGATTGAGAAAATCGTTGACGTTGCACGGCGCTTAACGAATAAAGATTATGAGAGTCGTGTAACAGTGGATGTATCAGGAGAAATTGGACAGCTTTCAAGTGCGATTAACGTTCTCGCTTCTAGCTTACAAAAGCAAATGAAAGAAATTCAGGAAAACGAGCAGCAGCTTACGAGCATTTTGGCGAATATGGTGAGTGGTGTTATGCTTGTTAACAAATCGGGTACGATTCAGTTAATGAATGCCGCGATGGAGGAACTTCTCGGTCAATCAAAGAAAGAGATAATCGGAAAATCGTACACACAACTGCTTGAACGTTTTAAGTTAAGTGAGAGAATCCACCGTTGCATTGAAACGAAGCAAGTGATTCATGAAGAAATGATTGTCGTTGGACTAAATGAGAATGTGCGCATTTTTGATGCTCATTTTGCTCCCTTTTTTAGAGAAACGGAACGCCTTAAAGGTGTCATCATTGTTTTGCATGAAATTACTGAGATTCGGCGTTTAGAAAAGATGCGCAGTGAGTTCGTTGCAAATGTGTCCCATGAATTAAAAACACCGATTACGTCGGTTAAGGGGTTCGCAGAAACGCTGCTAGACGGAGCTGCTGACGATCCAGTGCTTCGTGAATCTTTTCTTAACATTATCTACGAAGAGAGTAACCGCTTGCACCGATTAATTAACGATATTCTCCGTCTTTCACAAATTGAACAGCATCTCATCGATTTGGAAATTGAAAATATCGATGTGGCAAGTTTAATTTATGATACAGTTGAAACGTTGCAAGAAGAAATAACGAAAAAAGCTATTTCGATTTCGTTGCCAGGACAAAAAAGAGTTGTTATTGAAGGGGAGAAAGACCGGATTCGGCAAATTATTTTGAACCTTGTTTCAAATGGGATTACGTATACACCAAATAAGGGTAAAATTTCGATAAAAATCATTGAACATGAACATCATATCGACCTGATTGTTAGTGACACAGGTATCGGAATTCCGAAAAAAGATCTGCCTCGAGTGTTCGAACGATTTTACCGCGTTGATAAAGCAAGAACTCGAAACTCTGGTGGAACGGGATTAGGACTTGCGATCGTGAAGCATTTAGTTGAGTCCCATCATGGGCATATAAAAGTGGACAGTATTGAAGGGGTCGGAACGACTTTTATCGTAACTTTACCTAAAAAACAACCAAAGTAAATCAATGAAAATGAAGCCCCCGGTGCTCACTAAAGAGATACGAGGGCTTATTTCTATATAAAAAGGGGGTTCGTAAAATTACTGGTTTAAGTCAACATGCTTACCTTTAACCGTAAATAAAGTGTGTTCTGAAATATTTGTGATATGATCAGCAACTCGTTCAAGGTAGCGACAGACAAACGCAAGTTGTGTAATTTGTTCTGTTAATTCGGGGGATTTTGCAATTGTTGTTAATAGCTCTTGAACGAGTGCTTCATACAGCTCATCAATTTCATTGTCATCGTCTGCAACTTTTTTTGCGAGAATTGTATTATCTGTTTTATACGCTTCCAAGCTCCCTGTAAGCATTTTGAGAACTTTTTCACTCATAAGTGGAATGTCTTCTAACGGTTTGTATAATGGGCGACTTCCAATTTGCATCGTTGCCACTGCAATGTTGACAGCTTGATCACCAATTCGCTCTAGATCATTCGCAATCCGAATTGTCGAAATAATTTTTCGTAAATCAGTAGCGACAGGCTGTTGTTTCGCAATTAACCAAATCGCTGCTTCACTAATTTCTTCATCAAGATCGTTAATCGCTCGGTCGCTATCAATGACATGAGTGGCTAAGTCTATATTTTGTTCTGTAAGAGCTTGGATCGCTAATAAAAGTGATTTTTCCGCTTTCGTTGCCATTGTAATAATACGTTTTTTTAATTGGTCAAGCTCGCCTTCGAATTCTTGTCTTACTCCCATCTTTCCTTTCCCTCCTCCTAGCCAAAACGGCCTGTAATATAATCTTCCGTCCGTTTATCATTTGGGTTTGAAAACACTTTGCTTGTGTCGTTCATTTCAACAAGTTCTCCACTTAAAAAGAAAGCGGTTTGATCGGAAATACGGGCCGCTTGTTGCATATTGTGTGTCACAATTACGATGCTGTACGTTTCCTTCAATTCTTTGACGAGCTCTTCTACTTTCAATGTTGAGATCGGGTCTAATGCAGAAGTCGGCTCATCCATTAAAATGACATCTGGTTCAATCGCAAGGCAGCGAGCGATACAAATTCGTTGTTGTTGACCCCCGGACAAACCGTATGCATTTTCGTGCAGTCGATCTTTCACTTCATCCCAAATCGCGGCGTCGCGTAAACTTTTTTCAACAATGTCATCGAGAATTTTCTTTTGTTTAATTCCGTGAATTTTAGGTCCATACGCAACGTTTTCATAGATTGATTTTGGAAATGGATTCGGTTTTTGAAAAACCATTCCGACTCTAGCTCTTAACTCTTCAACTTGATATTTCGGATTAAGAATATTTTTTTCTCTGTACAAAATATTACCTGTCATTTTTACGCTTGGGATAAGTTCAACCATACGATTTAACGTTTTAATAAATGTTGATTTTCCACATCCAGATGGTCCGATAATGGCAGTTATATTGTTTTCAAAGATGTTCATATTAATATTCTTTAATGCTTGATTTTCTCCGTACCATAGGTTTAAGTGATTCACTTCAATGACAGCTTTTTCATCCATATCTTTAGATTGGACTTTAAGATTAAGTGGCTTTGATTTTAATAACGTACTCATGTAAACCCTCCGTTTTTAGTGGCGTTTTGAAAGTTTGTTACGAATGAAAACAGCGACAGAATTCATTAGAATGAGCATGACAAGCAAGACGATAATACCGGCAGCAGCAATATCATGGAATGCTTCTTGTGGACGACCGGTCCAGTTGTAAATTTGGATTGGCATGACGGTGAAGCCAGACCATATACTTTCAGGTACAAATGCGACGTAGCTTAAAGCTCCGATGACAATCAATGGTGCGGTTTCTCCAACGGCTCTCGATAACGCTAAAATACTTCCTGTCATTATGCCGGGAAGAGCGGTTGGTAAAATGACTCTTTGAATCGTTTGCCACTTTGATGCTCCCATACCGTAAGATGCTTCTTGTAACTCTTTTGGCACAGAACGCAGCGCTTCTTGAGTGGCCACAACGATGATTGGTAAGATAAGAAGTGACATCGTTAATCCACCAGCGAGAATACTTCTTCCCATTTCAAACATGCGAACGAAGACCGTTAATCCTAAAAGACCGAATACGATCGATGGAACACCAGCTAAATTTGAGATGTTTGTTTGGATAAATCGTGTAAAGCGACTTTTTTTCGCATACATTTCTAAATAAATAGCACAGCCGACTCCTAAAATAATCGAAACCGGTCCGGTAATGGCCATGAGCCATATCGTTCCATAAAGGGCAGCTTTAATTCCGGCTTCTTCAGGTTTGCGCGATGCAAAATTTGTAAAAAAGTCTAAAGACAAATGTTCGAAGCCTTGTGTAAATATTCGATAAAAAAGAATCGCTAAGACGAGTAGGGAAAACAAAGTGGCTGCCATGAAAAGACCTTTTAAAATAGAATTAATCACTATTCTTTTATTCGTTTGTTTTTGAACGATTTCTTCTTTAATGAAGTTCATATTAATACGCCTCTCTGAACTTTTTAGAAATAAATTGTGCAAGAAGATTCATGATTAACGTGAATATAAATAGTGTCATCCCAACCGCATAAATGCTGTAGTAAACCGTTGAACCGTACGTTGCATCTCCTAAGCTAACTTGAACGATATAGGCGGTCATCGTTTGGATGGAGTTTGTAACATCAAATGCTAGTGTAGGTGTCGCACCACCTGCAATGGTTACGATCATCGTTTCACCGATCGCTCGAGAAATTGCAAGTACGAACGAAGCGATAATGCCTGATAATGCAGCAGGTAAAACAACTTTTATCGCTACTTCAAATCTCGTAGCCCCAAGTCCTAATGCGCCTTCACGAATTGAATTAGGGACAGCATTCATCGCGTCTTCGGAAAGCGAAGCGACCATTGGGATAATCATAATGCCGACGACAATTCCAGGGCTTAGCGCATTAAAAAACGAGAGGTTTGGAATGAATTTTTGAAGGAATGGTGTGACGAATGTTAAGGCGAAAAATCCGTAAACGATTGTTGGGATCCCTGCCAAAACTTCTAACATTGGTTTTAATATTCGTCTCGTGCGTTCACTCGCGTATTCACTTAAATAGATTGCTGTTGTTAAGCCTAAAGGAATCGCGACAACCATCGCAATGACAGCAACGACGAGTGTTCCAGAAATAAGTGGAAGAATCCCGTAGGATGGATCTGATTTAAAAAATGGCAACCACTCTTTGCTTGAAATAAACTCAATGAACTCAACACGATTAAAAAAAGTAATCGTTTCAAAAAGAAGTGTAAAAATGATTCCTAGTGTTGTAAAAATGGAAACAACTGCACATATGAACAAGAGAAAAGGGATTGTTTTTTCTCGGATGGAAGCGAATGTACGGTGTTTTTGTTTATTTTTTTTTATGAGTTCAGCTATTGAAAGATTATTTTTCATCGAAAAAACTCCTTAAGCAAGACAAGTTGATGACAAATGGTGAGGGGGGTCCCCCTCACCTTTGTTTTATGAGCTTCTAATCTCTTCCAATGTTTTAAGAGCTTCAGCGTATTTCTCTGACGGAAGACCGACAAAGCCAACTTCTTCAGATAAATCGCCTACTGATTCAAGTGTAAACTTTACATATTCGTAAACGTAATCTTTTTCTTTGATAGACTCGTTGTTAACGTAGATGAATAATGGTCGCGATAGCGGGTTATAATCACCGTTTTGGATTGTATCAAGATCCGGTGTAATTGCTTTTCCATCTTCATTTACAATCGGAACAACTTTCAATTTGTCAGCGTTCTCTGCATAGTACGAATAGCCAAAATATCCAATTGCATATTGAGAACCTGCGACACCTTGAACGAGAACGTTGTCGTCTTCAGATAATGTCGCTTCTTTGCGCATTTGTTCATCATCAAGAATGACTTCGTTAAAATAGTCATATGTTCCGGAATCCGTACCAGGGCTGTAAAATTCCATCGGTTCATCTGGCCAGCCGTCACGAACGTCAGCCCATGTTTTGACGTCTTCATCTTCAATCCAAATCGCTTTTAATTCGTCGACAGTCAGTTGGTCAATAAAATCATTATCTTTATGAACAACGACGGAAAGACCATCATAAGCGAGTTCAAATTCAGTAAATTCGATTCCATTTTCTTCAGCTTTTTCGATTTCTTCGTCTTTAATTGGACGAGAAGCGTTACTAATGTCGGTTTCCCCTAGAGTAAACTTTTCAAACCCACCACCGCTACCGGAAACACCGATTGGGGCTTTTACATCAGGTTCGATAGCTGCAAATTCTTCAGAGATAGCTTCCATAATTGGGAATACGGTTGATGAGCCGTCAATTTGAATTGTTCCGCTGTTTTGTTCAAGAGTATCGTTATTCTTCGTATTTTCTGCTGTACTTTCACTGCCGTCTCCATTCCCACAAGCAGTAAGTAGCGCTGTAGATAACAATAAAGATGAGAACATTGCTTTTACTTTCATTTGGTTTCCCCCTAAAAAGTTTTTTCGTCTATCTAAGTTTTATAGTAAACGGTGAAAATTAAGGGAGCATTGAGGAATTGTAAAGATCGTGTAAATTTGTTGCTGAAAATAAAAAAGCACGAGATGAGTGATGAAACTCACCTGTGCTTGTGGAAAGATTTTATTCGTTTATGGTAGAAGGATTGCTTTCTTTATCTTTTTCAAATAAGACGAGTAAACCTGGTAGTAATACGCCTCGAATAATGAATGTATCTAGCAAAATACCAATTGCAACGATAAATCCGAAGACGAACAGGACTTGGATCGGTTGTGTCATTAAGACAGCGAATGTCGCAGCAAGTATGATTCCTGCAGATGAAATGACACCGCCTGTCGTCGAAACGGAACGTTCAATTGCTTGCTTCAAAGGGTGTTTCGTCCGCTCCTCCATAAATCGCGATACGAGCATAATGTTGTAATCAATGCCGAGTGCAACTAAAAAGACGAACGAATAGACAGGGACACGGTTGCTTATCGTGTCAATGTCAAAGAATAAGTTTGTTAAAAATAGCCCTAAGCCTAACGCTGCAAGAAATGAAACTAAAATTGTCCCCATCATATAAATTGGCATTTTAAACGAACGCGTTAAAAAGATTAACATCGTAAAAATTAATATTGTTTCTAAGATGACGATGACAATGAGATCGCGGTTGTTAATTGAGCGGTCATCGACGGATTCAGCCGTTTCTCCAGCAAAATAGAGAGTTCCGTCTAAATTTAACTCTTTCGTCATCTGTTCCGCATCACCTTGGATTGATTCTAACGCATCCATTGACTTCTGCGCATAAGGGCTTTCTTCAAATGTCATTGAGTACGTAACCGCTTTTTGATCTTCCGTCACACCGCTAATCCGAACGTTGCTAACAAGTGATTGTTCAGCCAGCTTTTCAGACAATGCATTTCGATCTTCGTCTGACAATGTGTCTTTTGACTCGAATAATACGGTTGTTGGTGCTAAGTCTCCTTTTTCAAACTTCTCTTCGAGAATTTCATAGCCAACGCGTGAAGGCATATCTTCTGGGAATGATTTAATTAAATCAAATTCATACTCGATGTTTGTCATATTACTTGCAGAGATAAGCAGAAATACTCCAACTACCACGACAGAACCGATTGGTTTTCTCGTAACAAAACGACCGACTTTACTCCATAATGAGTTTGCTTTAACATGTTCATCGCCAACACGGGGAATTTTCGGCCAAAACGCTCTCCGTCCAAATGCAGTAAATAAGGCAGGAATAAGCGTAATAGCAGAGAGCATAACGATAACAACAGCAATTGCAAACGTTGGAGCAAAGTTGCGATAGTCGCCAAACTGTGCAAAAAATAAAATGAGCATAGCTGCTAAAATTGTTGCACCTGAATAAAAGATTGGAATGCCGACGCCGCGCATTGCCAACTTCATTGCTTCATGCTTATCATCATTACGCTTTAGTTCTTCTCGGAATCGCGAGAAAATAAAGAGAGAGTAGTCGATGACAGTGGCGAAAAGCAAAATCGTCATAATCGAAATCGTTTGGTTGTTTAAAAGCACGCCTGCTTTACCCATTAAGCCTAACGACTGGTTTACGACTTCATAGACGAATGCAGCGGCCAATAACGGAATAAGCGCTAAAAACGGTGATCGATAAATGATGATGAGTAAAATTAAAATGATGCCAACCGTTGATAATAGTAGCACGATGTCTGCTCTCGTAAATAAATCAAGTGTATCTTTAGCAATGCCAGCAGGTCCTGTGATGTTTAGCGTGTATTCTGCATCTTCATTCATTAGATCATAAATATTTTCCAACGATTCTTTAATTTCGCGGTTTTCTAAGGATGGTTCAAAAGACACCGGAAATAAAGCTGTCGTACGATCGTCCGAAAAGAAACTGTCAATGGCTGGCTGAGGTAAGGAAGCGAGAGGGAGAACCTCCTCTAATCCATGAATATTCGCTTTTTCAACTTTTCCAACAAATGTTGTTATCTCTTCAAGTTGAAGTTCATCATTTGATTGAAAAACTAAGATTGCGGGAATGCCGTCATTTCCTTCAAAATACTCATCAACTTTATTTTGTGCAATGATAGATTGTGCATCGCCAGGCAATGAGTCAATACTTGATACTTCGTATTCTTTTGCACTCGGTGCAAGTGCTCCTAATAGACCTGTTACAACTAACCAAATAACGAGTGTAACCCACTTGCCTTTTTTTGTCGTGACTCGGTCAGTTATAGATTGTAATCGTGCTTTCATGTATCCACCACTTCCTTAGGGTTAAAAGTTGCATTCGTGTCACTTTAATGAAAAACAAAGTGACACGAATGTCACTTAATTATACTATAATTCGCAGTTAACGTGTTAAGTATCCGTAATTCTATTACAGATAGCGACACTTAAAAAGTCTCGCTTTTTCACTTTTCAATGTGTCAAGTTATTTCACTGTCAATTGCTACTCGTGAAGATTCCGTGACTAATCATTTTTTTAATTTGAGTGACCCAATCGGAATGGGGAATGCCAAAATGATTTGGTATTGCAATCGTTTGAAAAATAAATCCTAAAATTATTTGACTGTTTAAGTCTTCTTTTAGTCGATTTTCTTCCCTTCCTAATTGTATAAACCCTTCTAGCATTATATGCATGTCTAAATGAAGGTTTTTTAACTTCTGTATATTCACTTTTACTTTGTTATTGTTACGTACTGGGATATAGTAAGCCATCCCTAAAATTTCATGAATGTTTTTATGTTGGAATATCGTTGTTATTAAATAGTTAAATTGTTCTTCAAAATGTGCATACGAATCAATTGCTTTTAGTTTCTCATGAAGTAGGTTCATTTCAAAAATCATGTAATCTGTGATAAGTTCCTCTTTATTCGAAAAATATTTATAAAGCGCGGCCCTTGAGACATCTAATTGTTCAGCTAAAAGGGTGAAGCTAAAGCCTTCATATCCGTGTTTCAGCAAAAGCTCTTTCGTCGTTTTATATAGTTCTTCTTGATTAAATTTCCGTTCGCGTGCCATTTGTTCACCTCATTACGCCAATAGTAGCATGAATAATGAGATAAACAAAAGAGGCTTGTGGAATGTCCGGCTCATCTCATTGGTGTGACTTTTGGGGGCAGAGGCCAAAACATGATTCTTTGTCTATTGCAGCATAACGTTTACTTTAACATATCATCTGAAAACATTTCAGGTATCGTTACAAACATATAACCTTTCTTTTTTAAAAGCGGAATGACTTCATCTAACGCTTCTGCAGTTCCTGAAAGGTTTTGTGTCCAATGTCCGGCACTATGCATGAGTACAATCGCTCCAGGATGTAGTCCATTTATAATGCTCTGTTTAATTTCTTTAGCAGATAAGTTTCGCCAGTCTTCGGTGTCGATCGACCAACCGATCCCTCGGTATCCCATTTCGCCTAATTTTTTAACGTGATCTTCATTTAACGCCCCATACGGAGCACGGAACAATTTTGTTTTGATTTGCAGTACGTTCTGAATTTCTTTTTCATTTTTTTCGATTTCCCACACCATATTATTAACTCCGGTTTTCGTGAGTTCGGGGTGCCAGTACGTATGATTCCCGATGACATGGCCGTCCTCATGAACTTTTTTTGCTATGTCCGGATATTTATGGATACGTGTGCCGAGAAAAAAGAATGTTGCTTTCACATTATGTTTTTTTAATACATTTAAAATTTGTGGCGTAAATCGGTCGTCGGGTCCGTCATCAAACGTTAGTGCGATAATCTTCTTGTTTGTATCGGCTTTGTACAACATAATATTCGGATATTTCATTTGCAACGGATAATGAGTTGCTGCTTCTGAACTTGTTGGTATGAAAGCATTCAAAGCAATAATAATAAATAAAACTTGAATCAATTGAATGAACTTCATGTGCTATCCCTTCTTTATTATTTACACTTAGGTTCTCGCTTTCTTCGTCTGCCTATTCATTACGTTTACCAATGATCCCGCAAAATATAAGTTTTGTAAATTCCTCTGTTATCGGGAGTGCTTTATCAAAAACGTCTGTACGTTTCAAATATTCTTTCAGTGCATGAATGTAATTGTTCGAATTCAATCTATCCTTCTGCTTAAACAATTGAGATTATAAACTTTCTCGATATCATTGCCTTCTTCCGGATATTCCTTCATAACGTAAATATAAAAATTGTCGTTAATTAATTTCGTTTGCGATTGTTTTTTTTATTAAAAATGATTGGTTGGATTTTATCTGGAAAAGGGGTTATTCTCTAATCATTGTTCATATTCTTCGGGGTTCCGAGTACCCATATGACGACAAACTTCCGGGGTTATTCTCTGATCATTGTTCATATTCTTCCCATTTTTTATCGCCGTAAAAAATCCATACTCGTGAATTGATCGGTGTTTTTTTAATAGTAATTGTAAATCGTCACTAGTGAGACGCTTGTTTTATTTGCGATGTCCACAATCAAATAAACTCTCACTTCTCTTCATAAAAAGAAGGGGTTATAACATATGTACTTTTACTTTCATATATCAAGTTTCAAGAAAAAATTATCTTTGGATTTCTAGGAATTCTGTTATTCAAATCTTAGTTGGGTAACAACTTGTCACAACTTTTAGGGATGATGGGTGTTAAGTACTTTAGATTTGAGAGGATGGCAAGTTTTTTGTGTTTAACTGCGTAAAATCAATAGAAAAACAAGTTATTACTAAGTAACTTTTGACAATACGTTCTAGGCGCAGCAGGGGAAGTTGTGATGGAAGAAGGAATGGCATTTGCTTCCGTTTATCGTTCAGCACTCGTTTATTTATCAGCATTGTTAGTGATGATTGGGCTCTCATTACTTTTCACAGGTTGGCTTAAGAAAATGATGAGCATCGTTTGGGCATATTTACTATATTCTTTTACTCGTCTATCTTGGCGGACTCCTTCAATTTCCAGAAGGGATGGAAAAGGGTTCACCTTTCGGTTATATACTCCGTCTTCCTATCGATGATTTGAAGCAGTAAATGTAACGATAATAACTATACTAGCAAGTACTTTTATGATTACCGGATTTATCGGTTAGCGAAGACGCAATATATTAGGCTAAACAGTTTGAGCGACATTGGGTTGTTTTTTATATAAAGGTCTTGACTCTCACGTAACGTCATGCTTTAACGTCTGAAATGAAAGGAGGTTCGATCGGTGGTGATGCGGATAAAAGAGGTTGCTGATCTAGTCGGAATTAGTGTACGTACGCTTCATTATTACGATAAAATCGGGTTGTTGAAGCCTGATGAAATAGCAGAGACTGGGTACCGATTATATTCGGATGATAATCTTTCAATGCTTCAGCAAATTTTATTTTTCAAAGAGCTAGGTTTACCGTTAAAGAAAATTAAAGAAATTGTTCATAATCCGTCTTTTGATCGACTAGAAGCATTAACTTTGCACCGTGATATGTTGCTTGAGAAGCGGCGTCGCATCGATAAGATGGTTCAAACGATCGATAAAACAATCAAACATCTTGAAGGAGAAATTGAAATGTCCAATGAGGAAAAATTTACAGGATTTGATTTCAGTGAAAACCGATATGAAGAAGAAGCGAGAAAACGTTGGGGAGATGATACCGTAGATCTTGCAAGTGAAAAGATTAATCGTCTATCAACTGAAGAGAAAAACAAGGTGGAAGCGGCAATGAATGATATTTTTCAAAAATTAGCGAACCTCAGGAAATTACCTTCTGAATCGGAGGAAGTCCAAAAAGTGATCGGTGAATGGTTTTCGTTTCTAAATAAGCTAGGAAACTACTCATTAGAAGCACTCAAAGAGCTAGGAGAAATGTACGTTGCAGATGAACGATTCACAAAGAACATCGATCAATTTGGAGAGGGCTTAGCAAGTTTTATGCGCGATGCGATAATCATCTATGTAAATATGCATAAAGCATAATGTGATGAACGTCTCTGGGTATAGATTGTGCTTGATATCTTATGATTAGGAAACGGAAGGCACTTTCTATCGCAAAAAACTGGTTTGGTTTCAAAGACTGTCGCATAGAAAATAACCTACTTACTTCAGGTCTGAGGAGTAAAAATTCTTCGAGATAATCTTCCCTCAACATGTGATAAATATGGGATAATTTAACTGTAT